>JBLNDP010000078.1:0-2619 GCA_050261755.1 Clostridia bacterium | reverse complement strand
CTCGTGGAATGGGGCGGCAACAGCTCGGGGGTGAACGTCGCCAACATCGACAACCTCGGCAACGTGCACCCCGACACGATGTGGTGGGACTGCACGCTCGGCAACGTGCGCGGGCGTCCCTTCTCCGCCATCTGGACCGACACGCGCCACCCGATCATGGAAGGCCTCAAGGCGCGGCCTCGCGCCATCAAGGGCCGCTGCGGCACCTGCGCCTATTTCGACGTGTGCGGCGGCAACACGCGCGTGCGCGCCATGAAGACCGCCGGCGATCCGTGGGCGGAAGACCCGGCCTGCTATCTCACCGACGAGGAGATCGCCGCGTGAGAATTGCCGGCTTGCTTTTCGCGCTTCTTCTCGCCCTGCCCGCCTTCGGCGAAGAAGCAGCGAAGAACTTCCAGACCCATTGCGCGAGCTGCCATGGCGCGAACCGCCTCGGCGGCATGGGCCCTGCCCTGCTTCCCGAGAACCTTTCGCGCCTCAAGAAGCCGGAGGCCGCGGCGATGATCCGCGCCAGCCGGCCCGGCGTGCAGATGCCCGCCTTCGGGGCCCAGCTCTCCGCCGAGGAGATCGCGAGCCTCGTGGAATTCGTCTACTCGCCCGTCGTTCCGGCGCCCGAGTGGGGGGAGGCGGAGATCCGCGCATCGCGCGTCGTTTACGGCCCGAATAAGGGACTGGCGAAACCCGTCTTCGACGCCGACCCGATGAACCTCTTCGTCGTCGTCGAGGCGGGCGACCACCACGTCACGGTACTCGACGGCGACCGCCTGGAGCCCATCCACCGCTTTCCGTCGCGCTTCGCGCTGCACGGCGGGCCGAAGTTCTCGCCCGACGGGCGCTACGTCTACTTCGCGTCGCGGGACGGCTGGATCTCGAAGTACGACCTGTGGAGCCTCTCCATGGTCGCCGAAGTCCGCGCCGGCATCAACGCGCGCAACGCGGCCGTTTCCTCCGACGGCAAGTACGTGATCGTCGCCAACTACCTGCCTCACACGCTGACGGTGCTCGACTCGGATCTTTCCCTCGTGAAGGTCATCCCGGCCAAGGACAAGGACGGCAAGTCCTCGCGGGTCTCGGCCGTGTACGACGCGGCGCCCCGGAAGAGCTTCATCGCCGCGCTGAAGGACATCCCCGAGCTCTGGGAGATCTCGTACGACCCGAAGGCCGAGCCGATCGCCGACGGGCTGGTGCACGACTACCGCCTCAAGGAAGGCGCCTTCGTCCCGGGATTCCTCAACGCGCGGCGCACGCCGCTCGAGGAGGTGCTCGACGACTTCTTCTTCACGCCGAGCTACCGCGAGGTGATCGGCACGCAGCGCGACGGCAAGCGCGCGCTGGTGGTGAACCTCGATGCGCGACGCGCCATCGCCAGCTTCGACCTGCCCGGCCTGCCGCACCTCGGCTCGGGCATCAGCTGGGAGCAGCGCGACGGCCGGCGCGTGATGGCCATGCCGAACCTGCGCGACGGCCTGGTCACGGTCGTCGACGTGGCGACCTGGAAGCCGATCAAGCAGATTCCCACCCTCGGGCCCGGCTTCTTCCTGCGCAGCCACGAGGCGAGCCGCTACGCCTGGGTGGACTCGATGATGAGCCCGAAGGGCCGCGACACGCTCGAGCTCATCGACAAGCAGACGCTCGAGGTCGCCGCGCGCCTGACCCCCGAGCCGGGCAAGACGCTCGCGCACATCGAGTTCGACCGCCACGGCCGCTACGCGCTCGCGAGCCTCTGGGAGCAGGACGGCGCGCTGATCGTCTTCGACGCGCAAACCCTGAAGGAAGTGAAGCGCATCCCGATGAAGAAGCCGGTGGGCAAGTACAACGTCGCCAACAAGGTCAACCGCTCCGACGGGACGAGCCACTGACATGCCGCGCCGCGCGCCGCAGATCAAGACCCAGGCCTTCCTCGCCAACCTGCCGATGTTCTCGGAGATGGGCGCGGCGGAGCTCGACCGCATCGCCGCCGCCACCGTGCCGATCTACTTCGAGAAGGGCCAGTCCATCGTCCAGTGCGGCGACCCGTGCACCGGCTTCCACGTCGTGGTGTACGGCCAGGTGAAGCTCGGCTTCACCTCGCCGCAAGGCGTCGAGAAGGTGGTCGAGATCATCCGGCCGGGGCAGAGCTTCGGCGAGGCGCTCATGTTCCTCGACAAGCCCTACATCGTCTTCGCGCAGGCGCTCGCCGACTCCATGCTCCTGCACGTCGCGAAGCAGGCGGTGTTCGAGGAGCTGGGGCCGAACCCCTTCGGCCGTCGCATGATCGCGGGCCTCGCGCGCCGCCTGCACGGCCTCGTGCGAGACGTCGAGGCCTACAGCCTGCGCTCCGGCCAGGAGCGCATCATCGGCTACCTGCTGGCCGACGTGCCCGATGGCGCCGTGGCCGGCGAGGCGGAGGTGCACCTCACGCCCGGCAAGAGCGTCATCGCCTCGCGGCTCAACATGACGCCGGAGCACTTCTCGCGCATCCTGCACGAGCTCGCCTCCGACGGCCTCATCGAGGTGAACGGCCGCACCGTGCGCATCCCGGACCTCGCGCGCCTGCGCGGCGATACCGGCTCTTCCTGATTCAGCCCGGCCGGCCGTCGATCCGCGGCTGCGTGAGCTTGGGATAGTAGGCGACGACGA
>JBLNDP010000077.1:0-3332 GCA_050261755.1 Clostridia bacterium | reverse complement strand
TGGAAGTTCGACTGGCTCGACGCGCCGGCCTTCTTCCGCGCCTCGGAAGTCGTCCTCGAGTACCCCATGGTGGACAAGGACCCGCTGCCGGCCTGGACCTTCGGGCGCGTCACGCTCCTCGGCGACGCCGCGCACCCCATGTACCCGCGCGGCTCCAACGGCGCCGGCCAAGCGATCCTGGATGCCGTCGCGTTAGCGCAATCCCTTCACATGGAAAAAGAAGTTCAAAAGGCCTTGAAAGACTACGAAGCCAAGCGCCTCGGGCCGACGTCGAACGTCGTGCTCGAGAACCGCCGCAATCCGCCGGACGCCATCCTGCGCGAGGTTTACGAGCGCACGGGCGACCGGCCCTTCGACCGCATCGAATCGGTGATCTCGCCCGAAGAGCTGAAGGCGCTCTCGGAGCGCTACAAGAAGGTCGCCGGCTACGACAAGTCCACCCTCCAGGAGGCAACGCGATGAGCATTACCCGCCACGATCCGGGCAGCATCCTTTCGCAGGCCGTCGTGCACGGCGATACCGTCTACCTCGCCGGCATCGTCGCCAAGGACCTCAAGAAAGACGTGAAGGGCCAGACCAAGGAGGTCGTCGACGAGATCGACCGGCTACTCGCGAAATGCGGCAGCAACAAGTCGAAGATCCTCTCGGCGACGATCTGGGTCACCGACATCCGCAACCGCGCCGCCATGAACGAGGTCTGGACGGCCTGGGTCGACACGAAGAACCTTCCGGCGCGCGCCTGCGTCGAGGCGGCGCTCGCCGATCCGGCGGCGCTGGTCGAAATCATGGTGACCGCGGCGAAGTGAAGAAAGGCGGGGACTGGCGCGCCACCCTGCTCGATCGGCTGCGCGCGCTGATCAAGGCGGCCGATCCCGAATCGGTGGAAGAGCGCAAGTGGGGCGACGTGCCGGTGTGGTCGCACGACGGCATCCTCTGCACGGGCGAAACCTACAAGAGCGTCGTGAAGATGACCTTCCTCAAGGGCGCTTCGCTGAAGGATCCCGCGCGGCTCTTCAACGCTAGCCTCGAAGGCAATGCCCGGCGCGCGATCGACTTCCACGAGGGCGACGCGGTGAACGAAAAGGCGCTGAAGGCGCTGATTCGCGCCGCCGTGGCGCTGAACCAGTCGAAGGTGAAGAAACCCGCTCGAAAAGATTCATCACGGCGTCCAGCCCGCAGAAAATCGGGGTCAGGCACCGATTAATCCACGTCCGATCCGGGACGTGTTCCGATTTTTCTGGCCGAATGTCGCTTCTTTAGTTGGAGTGGCGCATGAAGTACTTCATGTTGCAGGGTGAGCATCTCGTCCCGTTCGAGCAGCGCTCGCCCGAATTGATTGCTCGCCATCGCGCATTCCTTCAGCAAGGTTATGACCGAGGCCATTTCCTTCTATCCGGGCCCTTCATCCCGCCGACAGGCGGCATCCTGATCGCCCGAGCCAAGTCGCTGGAAGATTTGAAAGAGCTTTTGAAGGACGAGCCTTTTACGAAGGAGAAGGTGATGCACTTCAAGACCATCACCGAATTCAACCCCGTGCAGCATCAGCCTTTTCTGCGAGGCTGGTTCAGCGGGCTTTAGTAGTGCCCGGCTGTATGTCCGCTTCTGTAAATAGCGGACATTCCAAAAAGAATCGGAGCACGTCCCGGATTTATTCGAAGAGGTTCAGGACGGCGTCGAGCCCGCCGTAGGTGATGGCGACGTCCGCCTGTGCGCGGACGACCGGCTTCGCGTGGAAGGCGATGGAGAGGCCGGACTCCTTCATCATCTTGAGGTCGTTGGCGCCGTCGCCGATCGCCAGGGTTTCTTCTTTCTTGATTTTCAGTTCGGATACAACCTGAAGAAACTTTCGCGCCTTCGCGTCCGCATCGACGATGTCGCCGACGAGGCCCCCGGTCAGCTTGCCGTTTTCGATCTCCAGCGTGTTGGAGATGGTGTAGTCGATGCCGAGGCGCGCCTTCAGGCGGTCGGTGAAGAAGGTGAAGCCGCCGGAGACGAGGAGGAGCTTCACCCCGTGGCGCTTGCACGCTGCGATCAGGGTCGCCGCGCCTGGGGTGAGGCGAAGACGATTTTCGTAGACATCCGACAAGGCTTTTTCGTCCAGGCCCTTGAGGAGCGAAACCCGCTTGCGCAGGCTTTGCTTGTAGTCGATCTCGCCGCGCATCGCCTCCGCGGTGATCGCGGCGATCTCCGCCTTCTTGCCGGCGAAGTCGCCGATCTCGTCGATGCATTCGATCGTGATCAGCGTGGAGTCCATGTCCATCGCCAGGAGCTTCAGGTCGGCGAAGCGCCTGCCGTCGGGGACGAACGCGTAGTCGGCGCGGTGCTTTTCGCTCCACGAATCCAGGTTTGTCCTGGGCGCATTGCGGATGCGGAAGGCGGAGGAGGAGAGGCGCTCGAGCGGCAAGGAACCGATTTCCCGCACCGCTTGCTCCGTCAAGGTGCTCCCCTGGAGGACAAGGTTCATCGCGCAGCCTGCTCGCGCCAGGAGGCGGCCGCCTTCTCGTCGGCCGGCACGCCAAGCCCCAGCTCGTAGATGGCGGCGAGCTCGCGCATGGCGCCCTTGTGGCCGCCGCGCGCCGCGCGCAGGAGCCACTCGTGCGCGGCATCGAGGTCGCGCGTCACGCCGAGACCCTTCTCGTAGGCGAGCCCGAGCTGCGCCTGGGCGCCCGGCAGCCCGGCGTCGGCGGCCGGCCGAAGGAGGCGGATCATCTCCCGCTCGTTGGGCGGCATGCCGATGCCCATGCCGTTCATGAGCGCGAGGTTGTAGAGCGCCTCCGGATGCTTCTTCTCCGCCGCGGCGCGGTAGAGGCGCGCCGCCTCGGCGAAGTCTCGCTCCACGCCGCGGCCGTCGTAGTACATCGTGCCGAGGTTGTTGAGCGCGCCGGCATGCCCCTGGGCGGCGGCCTTGCCGTACCACTCCAAGGCGGCGTGAAGGTCGCGCTGTCCCTCCGGGGCCGTCGCGTAGGCGACGCCGAGCAGATATTCCGCCTCGGGGTCGCCCTTCGCCGCGTGAGGCTTGAGCGTCTCGATCGCCTGCACATAGTCGCCGAGCCGGAGGGCGCCGATCGCCGGCACCAGCGCCGGGCTTTGCGAGAGGGAATCGAGGGGAAGGAAGGCGAAGAGCGACCAGGCCAGCAGCCGCCTCACGCGGCGAGCTGCTGGAGGATGTCCTTCACCGCCTGCGCGCGCTCCTGCCATGCCGGCAGTTTAGCGTCGACGCGCAGCTTCTCCGGGCCGGCGAGGCGGGCGTTCTTGCGCTTGCGGATGAACTCGATCACCTTGCCGCCGTCGATGGGCGGGTTCTTCACGAACTGAAGCTGCACCGCCTCGTG
>JBLNDP010000076.1:0-14552 GCA_050261755.1 Clostridia bacterium | reverse complement strand
CCTTGCCCGTCGCCGTGTCTTTCGCGGTGACGTTCAGAATGCCGTTGGCATCGATGTCGAACGTGACCTCGATCTGCGGCATGCCGCGCGGCGCCGGCGGGATGTCGGTCAGGTTGAACTGCCCGAGCGACTTGTTGCCGGCCGCCAAGTCGCGCTCGCCCTGGAGGACGTGGATCGTCACCGCGCTCTGGTTGTCGTCGGCGGTGGAGAACACCTGCTGGGCCTTGGTGGGAATGGTGGTGTTCTTGTTGATGAGCTTGGTCATCACCCCACCGAGCGTCTCGATCCCCAGCGACAGCGGCGTCACGTCGAGCAGCAGGACGTCCTTGACCTCGCCCTGCAGCACGCCCGCCTGCACGGCGGCGCCGATCGCCACCGCCTCATCCGGGTTCACGTCCTTGCGCGGGTCCTTGCCGAAGAACTCCTTCACCTTGTCCTGCACCTTCGGCATGCGCGTCTGGCCGCCGACGAGGATGACGTCCTCGACGTCGCTCACCTTGACGCCGGCGTCCTTGATGGCGATGCGGCAGGGCTCGATCGTGCGGTCGATCAGGTCCATCACCAGCGACTCGAACTTGGCGCGGGTGATCTTCATCGTCAGGTGCTTGGGCCCCGACTGGTCCGCCGTGATGTACGGCAGGTTGATCTCGGTCTGCTGCGAGGAGGAAAGCTCGATCTTCGCCTTCTCGGCGGACTCCTTGAGGCGCTGCAGCGCCAGCACGTCCTTCGACAGGTCGACGCCCTGGTCCTTCTTGAATTCGGCGACGACATAGTCGATCAGGCGCTGGTCGAAATCCTCGCCGCCGAGGAACGTGTCGCCGTTGGTGGCGAGCACCTCGAACTGCTTCTCGCCCTCGACGTCCGCGATCTCGATGTTGGAAATGTCGAACGTGCCGCCGCCGAGGTCGTACACGGCGATCTTGGCGTCCTTCTTCGCCGCCTTGTCCTCGCCGAACGCGAGCGCCGCCGCGGTGGGCTCGTTGATGATCCGCTTCACTTCGAGCCCGGCGATGCGGCCGGCATCCTTGGTGGCCTGGCGCTGCGAGTCGTTGAAGTAGGCCGGCACCGTGATGACCGCCTCGGTGACCGGCTCGCCGAGATAGGACTCGTCGGTCTTCTTCATCTTGCGCAAAACCGGCGCGGAGACGTCCTGCGGCGAGATCTTCTTGCCGCGGATCTCGACCCAGGCGTCGCCGTTGTCGGCGCGCACGATCTTGAAGGGAGACACCTTGATCGCCTTCTGCACCTCGGCGTCGTCGAACTTGCGGCCGATGAGGCGCTTCACCGCGTAGACGGTGTTCTTCGCGTTGGTGACGGCCTGCCGCTTGGCCGGTGCGCCCACCAGGATCTCGCCGTCGTCCGTGTAAGCGACGACCGAGGGCGTCGTGCGCGCGCCTTCGGAATTCTCGATCACCTTCGCCTTGCCGCCTTCCATCACGGCGACGCAGGAGTTCGTGGTGCCGAGGTCGATGCCGATGATCTTTGCCATGTCTCTGCCTCTTTAATCCAAGTCTGTGTCGGATATGGGGTTTCCGTCGCCTTTTTCAACCGGCGGCCGGGTCACGGTGACGAGCGCGGGGCGCAGGATTCGCTCGTGCAGGGCGTAGCCCTTCTGCATGACCGCGGCGACCGCGTTGGGCTCTCCTTCCGCCTCGACGGTCGCCATGGCCTGGTGGCGGTGCGGGTCGAAGCGCTCGCCGGCGGGCGGGTTGATCTCGGCCAGGCTGAATTTCTCGAATGCGCTCTTGAGCTGTCGCAGCGTGATCTCCAGGCCCTCGCGCATGGGGCCGGCCGTATCGCGCCCCGCGGCGATGGCTGCCTCGAGGCTGTCCACCACCGGCAGCAGGGCCTGCGCAAAGCGCTCGATCGCGTACTTGGCGGTGGCGGTGGCCTCGGCCTGCACCCGCTTGCGGGTATTGTCGGCCTCGGCGACGGCCCGCAGCATGGCTTCCCGCTGTTGCTCGATCTTGCTCTGGGCCTCCGAGAGCAGGTCCTCGAGGGATTTCTGCCCTGGGGCCTGGTTTTGCCCCCCGTCCTGGGGCTGGATGGTCTCTTCTTGCATCCCTTTGACTTTTGGGGTGGCCCGCCTGCCTTTCAAGCGGTAAAAGGTAAACATTGCGAAACTTCGGCCGGGCTTAAGCCTCTGATCCTTTTATGAAAGCGCTCAAGTACGTGCTTTTCGCCCTCGCCGGGCTCGCCGTGCTGGCGGTCGGCGCGCTCGCCATTTTCGCCGCGACCTTCGATCCCAATCGCTACAAGGGACAGATCCAGTCGGCGGTCAAGGAGAAGACCGGGCGCACGCTCAAGCTCGAAGGCGACCTCAAGGTGGCGTTCTTTCCCAGCCTCGGCGCGGACGTCGGCAAGGCGTCGCTCTCCGAGCGCGGCGCGGAAACCGAGTTTCTCTCGCTGGACTCCGCCCATGCCTCGGTCGCCGTGCTGCCGCTCCTCCACGGCGAGGTCATCGTGGACAAGGTGAGCGTGTCGGGGCTCAAGGCCCACGTCGTCAAGGGCAAGGATGGCAAGTACAACTTCGACGACCTGCTGCACCCCCAGGGCAAGTCCGACAAGGAGGAAAAGGGGGCGCGTAAAGGCGGCGAAGCGCCGAAGCAGGAAGGCAACGCCAAGTTCGATCTGGCCGGCGTGAGCATCGATCGCTCCTCCGTTTCCTACAAGGACCTTGCCAGCGGGCAAGAGCTGGAAATCGGCGACCTGAAGGTCTCGACCGGGCGCCTCGGCGAGAAGGCCGCCGGCAAGCTCGACGTCGCTGCGACGGTGCGCGGAAAGAACCCGGCGATCGACCTCAAGGTGAATTTGGCGGGCGACTACGACGTCGATATTTCCGCCGGCGTCTACAAGCTCGCGAAGGTGGGCGGCTCCGCAAATGGCTCCATCGACAAGCAGGCGCTCGACGCCAAGCTGTCGGCGCCCCGCATCGACATCACGAAGGACAAGGCCTCCGGCGAGGCCATCACGGCGGACTTCCAGCTGAAGGGCCCGCAGCGCACGACGCAGGCGAACCTCAAGATCGCCGGCATCCAGGGCAGCGCCAAGGCGCTCTCCATTCCCTCGCTCACCGCGGAGCTCGCCATGAGCGGTCCGGACATGCCGCGGGCGTTCAAGGTGCCGCTGACCGGCAGCGTGCAGGCCGACCTCGAAAAGCAGACCGCGAGCGCCGACCTGACCTCGAAGTTCGACGAGTCCAACATCCACGCGAAGCTCGGCCTGGCGAAGTTTTCCCCGCCGAGCTACCTGTTCGACGTCAACGTCGACAAGCTCAACCTGGACCAGTACTTTCCGCCCGAGAAAAAAGGAACGGGCGCGCAAGCGCCCGCAGGGCAACCGTCAGGGCAGCCGCAGGCAAAGAAGGAAGAGGATTCGCCGGTCGACCTGTCGGGGATCAAGGACCTCAACGCCAACGGCAAGCTCGCGGTCGGGGCGCTGCAGGCGAAGGGCGTCAAGCTCTCCAACGTCAAGGCCGACATCAAGGCAGCGAACGGACGGCTCGACGTCGCCCCGCACAGCGCGAACCTCTACGAAGGGACGCTTTCGGGGGCGCTCGCCCTTCAGGCGGCCGGCAACCATGTCTCGCTCAAGGAAAACCTCGCCGGCGTGGCGATCGGCCCCCTGCTGCGCGACGCCGCGCACCAGGACCGCCTGGAAGGAAAGGGCAACGTCTCCCTCGATGTCGCCGGGGCCGGGCCGACGGTGAACGCGATCAAGAAATCCCTCGACGGCAGCGCCAAGGTGAACCTCAAGGACGGCGCCATCAAGGGCGTCGACATCGGCGCGATCCTGCAGAAGGTGAAGTCGATCGGCAAGAAATCCGAGGAAGGGCAGGCGAACGGCCGCGAGCAGACGAGCTTCACCGAGCTGAACGCGAGCTTCGTGATCAAGAATGGCGTCGCGCACAACCAGGACCTGGACGTGAAAGCGCCGCTGCTGCGCATCGGCGGTGCCGGGGACATCGATATCGGCAATTCCTCGCTCAACTACACCGTGAAGGCCGCCGTCGTCGCGACGACGGCCGGCCAGGGCGGCAAGGGCCTGGAGCAGCTCTCGGGGCTGACGGTGCCGGTGAAGCTCTCAGGGCCCTTCGACAACATGAAATACCAGGTGGACTACGGCGCGGCGGCGGGCGAGCTCGCCAAGTCGAAGGTCGGCGAGAAGGTCAAGGAGAAGATCGGCGGCGAGAAGGGCCAGGTGCAGGAGAAGGTGCAGGAGAAGCTCAAGGGGTTGCTAGGAAGATGAGCGGTCGCTGATGGCGGCGAGCGCTTCGATCCACTCGGGCAGCTCGTTCAGGCAGGGGATGTAGCGGAACGCCTCGCCGCCGGCGTGCAGGAAGGCCTCGCGCGCGCCGATGTTGATCTCTTCGAGCGTCTCGAGGCAATCGGAAACGAAGCCGGGGCACATGACGTCGATGCGGCGCACGCCTGAGCGCGCGAGCTCGATCAGCGTCGGCTCCGTATATGGCTGCAGCCACTTCGCGGCGCCGAAGCGCGATTGGAACGTGACCCGGTAGCCGGCCGGCGGCAAGCCGAGCGCCGCCGCCAGCAGCTCCGCCGTGCGCAAGCATTGCCGCTGGTAAGGGTCGCCGCGATCCACCGCGCGTTGCGGCAGGCCGTGGAAGCTCATGAGAAGCAGCTCGCCTCTCCCGTGCTCCGCCCAGTGTGCCCGGACGCTTGCCGCCAGAGCGCGGACATAGCCGGGGTCGTCGTGGAAGTCGCGCACGACCCGGGTGCCCTTCGGCAGCACGTCGATGACGCTCTCCGTCGTGCTTTTCGAATATTGCGGATAGAGCGGGACGACGAGCGGATCCTTCATTTTCCTTAGCACCTCGCCGATCGACGGCGCGCCGTAGCGCATGGCATACCGGGCCGACAGGAGCGAAGCCTGCCGGGCGGTGTGGACGGCGAGGGGAGACCCCTCGGGCGTCCAGACCAGGCGGTATTTCTCGGCCGACTTGGCCGGGCGCGTGCGCAGGACGATGCCGTGCAGGATGGGCAGCCAGGCGAAGCGAGGCAGCTCGACGACGCGCGGATCGGAGAGGAACTCGCGAAGATAGGCGCGCACCGCCTCGGGCGTCGGCGCCGAGGGCGTGCCGAGGTTGACGAGGAGGACTTCTCTCAGTGTTGCGACAGGGCGCTGGAGAGCAGCTTCGCGGTGATGTCGACGATCGGCACCACGCGGTCGTACGCCATCCGCGTCGGCCCGATGACGCCCACCGTGCCGACGACCTCGCCGTCGACCTTGTAGGGCGAGGTGACGACGCTCACGTCATCCGGCGCGCTCACGCCGGACTCGCCGCCGATGAAGACCTGGACGCCCTGGCTGCGAAGGGAAAGGTCGAGGATCTGCAGGAGCGAGGTCTTGCGCTCGAAGAGCTCGAGCAGCTGCTTGAGGCGCCCCACGTCCTGCGAGAGATCGCGCACGGCGAAGAGGTTGCGCTCGCCGGACACGACGTACTGCTCGCCGCCCTCGGCGAGCGCGTTGCCCGCCTCGAGCGCGGCGTTCATGAGCTTCAGCAGGTCGGCGCGCAGGTCGCGCACCTCCGCCTGCAGGCGGCCGCGCACGTCCTCGAAGCTCTGGCCCGAGTAGTGCTGGTTGATGAAGTTGGCGGCCTCGATCAGCTCCGAGGCGGAGTATTCCCGCTCGGTCAGGAGAATGCGGTTCTGCACGTCGCCTTCGGGCGTGACGACGATGAGCAGGATGCGCTTCTCGGACAGGCGCAGGAACTCGATGTGGCGGAAGGTCTGCGCGCGCCGCCGCGGCGTCATCACCACGCCGGCGAACTGGCTGAGCTGCGAAAGGAGCTGCGACGCGTTCTGGATGAGGCGCTGCGGGTTGTCCGGCACCAGGTGGCCCTCGAGCTCGCGCACCTCGCTTTGCCCGAGCTGCTGCACCACGAGCAGGGTATCGACGAAGAACCGGTAGCCCGCCGGAGTGGGCACGCGGCCGGCGGAGGTGTGCGGGCTGGAGATGAAGCCGAGCTCCTCCAGGTCGGACATCACGTTGCGGATCGTCGCGGGCGAAAGATCGAGCCCGGAGTACTTCGAGAGGGTGCGCGAGCCGACCGGCTCGCCCTCAGCAATGTACCGTTCGATCAGGGTCTTGAGCAGGACTTGGGCGCGCTTGTCCAGCATGGATTCATTGTACACTCGACCGCATGTCTGCCGCTGCAGCGAGCTTCGGCCGCGTCGCCTTGATCGGCAAGCTGGGCAGCCCGGAGATCGCGCAGTCGCTGCGCGACGTTGCGGCTCTGCTCCGCGAGCGCGGCCGCGAAGTCCTCTTCGAGAAAGAAACCGCCGCGGGACTGGGAGAGCGCGGCCTCGACTACGAGGCGATCGGACGCGAGGCGCAGCTCGCCGTGGTCGTCGGCGGCGACGGCACCATGCTCGCCGCGGCGCGCAACCTCGTGCGCCACAAGGTTCCGGTCACCGGCGTCAACCAGGGCCGCCTCGGCTTCATGACCGACATCGGCCACGACGACATGCGCGCGGGCCTCGCCGCCGTCCTGGAGGGCCGCTACGTGCTCGAGGAGCGCGCGCTGCTCGAGGCGGAAATCCGCCGCGGGGACGCCGTCGTGCTGCGCAGCCTCGCGCTGAACGAGGTGGTGGTCGGCAAGGGCGGGCAGGGAAGGCTGATCGAGTTTTCGCTCGCCATCGACGGCGAGTTCGTCTACCAGCTGCGCGGCGACGGCGTCATCGTCGCCACGCCCACCGGATCGACGGCGTACGCGCTCTCCGCGCAGGGGCCGATCCTGCACCCCGCGGTGTCGGCCTTCGCCCTCGTGCCGCTCGCGCCGCACACGCTGTCGGCGCGCCCGGTGAGCGTGAGCGACCGCAGCGCCATCGAGATCACGCTCCTCACCGGCCTCGATGCGCGCGCGCATTTCGACGGCTTTGCGCTGACGGAAATGGCGCCTGGCGACAGGCTGCTGCTGCGCCGCTCGGCGGACAGCTTCCGCCTCGTCCATCCGCCCGGCTACCGCTACTTCGCCACGCTGCGCGAGAAGCTGCGCTGGAGCGAGGCCCTGGACCGCGCGCGCGCCGGAGGCTAGCGGTGCTGCGCTCGCTCGAGCTGCGCGACTTCGTCATCGTCGAGTCGGTCTCCATGGAGCTCGGGCCCGGCTTCACCGCCCTTACCGGCGAGACGGGCGCCGGGAAGTCGATCCTCGTCGATGCGATCGAGCTCCTCGTCGGCGGGCGCGGCGATGCGACGCTCGTGCGGGAAGGCGCCGAGCGCGCGGAGCTTTCGGCGGAATTCGATCTCGACGAAAAGGCGCCGCTCGATTCGTGGCTGCAAGAACGCGAGCTCCAGGGCGACCCGGGGCGACTGCTCCTGCGCCGCACGATCGACCGCGCCGGCCGCTCGCGCTGCTTCATCAACGGCCATGCCGCGACGCTCGGGCAGCTGCGCGAAGCGGGCGAGCTGCTAGTCGACATCCATGGACAGCACGAGCACCAGTCCCTGCTGCGGCCGGCGGCGCAACGCGAGCTTCTCGACAGCCAGGCGGGCGCGCAAGCCCTTGCCCGGGAGACGGCCGAGGCGCATCGCGCCTGGAAGCGCCTGGAGGCGCTCGCCGAAGAGGCGAAGAAGAGCTTCGCTGCGCGAGAGGCGGAGCGCGCGGAGCTGCAGGAGCGGGCAAGCGAGCTGCGCAAGCTTGCGCCCCGCGAAGGCGAATGGGAGCAGGTCGCCGCGGAGCAAAGGCGCCTGGCGCACGGCTCGAGCCTGCTCGCCGGCGCGCAATCGGCGCTGGAAGCGCTCGCCGAGGCGGAAGGCGCGGCGCTCTCGCAGCTCTCGGCCATTGCCGCCCAGCTACGCTCTTTATCGACGCACGATCCGCGCCTGCAGGCGATCGTCGATCTCCTGGCCTCCGCAGAAGCGCAAGCCGGCGAAGCCGCGCGCGAGCTGCGCCACTACGCCTCGCGCGTGGACCTGGACCCCGAAGCGCTGCGGGAAATCGAGGCCCGGATCGAGGCCCTTCATGCGGCCGCCCGCCGGTATCGAGTGAAGCCGGACGCGCTCCAGGAGCTGGCAGCGGACGTCGAGAAGCGACTCGCGGAGCTCGAGCTGGCGGTCGATCCGCAGGCGCTCGAGCGCGAGGTCGCCGCCGCCCGCGCGCGATTCGATTCTTCCTTGAAGAAATTGACCGCCAAGCGCAAGGAGGGCGCCCAAGCGCTCTCGCGCGCCGTGACCGCGGCCATGCAGCAGCTCGCCATGGCAGGAGGCCGGTTCGCGGTCGCCCTGAACGAGCTGAAGGAGCCGGGCGCCACCGGCGCCGAGGAGATCGACCTGGAGGTGGCCTCGCACGCGAGCCTGCCGCTGCGCTCCCTCGCCAAGGTCGCTTCCGGGGGCGAGCTCTCGCGCATCAGCCTGGCGATCCAGCTGGTCGCCGCCAAGTCCTCGCCGGTATCGGCGCTGGTGTTCGACGAGGTCGACACCGGGATGGGCGGCGCCGTGGCGGAGGTGATCGGCAAGTCGCTGCGCCGCCTGGGACGCGAGCGCCAGGTGCTCTGCGTCACGCACCTGCCGCAAGTCGCCGCGCAAGGCGACGCGCAATGGTCCGTGACGAAGCTCGCGGGCCGCTCGAAGGTCGGCGTTCGCGTGGCGCGCCTGGACCGAGCGGCGAGGGTCGAAGAGCTCGCGCGTATGCTGGGCGGCGCGGCGAGCACCGCGCGCAAGCACGCCGAGGAAATGCTCGACGGCTGAAGGAAATCCGCGCCGCGGCGGCGCTACTCGCCTCGCCGGTACGGACAGTCGGCCTTGGTGCAGTCGCCGTAGAGCGCCAGCGAGTGGCCGCGCAGCTCGAAGCCGCGCTGCTTCGCGACCTGGTGCTGGCGCTTCTCGATGTCCTGCTCGTAGAACTCCTCGACACGGCCGCATTGCAGGCACACGAGGTTGTCGTGGTGGCCGCCCTGGTTGAGCTCGAAGACGGACTTTCCGGTCTCGAAGTGCTGGCGCGAGAGAAGCCCCGCCTGCTCGAACTGGGTGAGCACGCGGTAGACGGTGGCGAGGCCGACGTCGATGCCCTCGGCGATGAGCGCCTTGTAGACGTCCTCGGCGGAAAGGTGGCGCACCTTGCTCGACTCGAAGAGCTCGAGGATCTTGCGCCGAGGCAGCGTCGCCTTGAGTCCGCTTTCCTTGAGGCTTTGAACGGGGCTCATTCGGCTATGATTATAGCCCCCATGCTCCACGCGAGAATTCTCTGCTTCGGCGCTGCGCTCGTGGCGCTTGCCTCCGGCTGCTCGACGTCGGTGCCGCGCATCCCGGGCATCACGCCTTACCGGATGGACATCCAGCAGGGCAACTACGTATCGCAGGACATGGTGTCGCAGCTGCGCCCCGGCATGACGCGCGACCAGGTTCGCCTGATCCTCGGCACGCCGCTGCTCACCGACATCTTCCACGCCGACCGCTGGGACTACGTCTACTGGCACGAAGACGCTTCCGGCAAGCGCGAGGAGCGCAGGATCGCGGTCCACTTCCAGGACGACAAGCTCGCGAGGCTGGACGGCGACGTGACGAGCGCGCCGGCGGCGCCCACGCCGGACCTGCCGCCGACGCAAATGCCGCCGCGACGGGACGAGCCGAAGTGAAGCTCGCCGTGGCGGGCGCCGGCGGGCGCATGGGCGCGACGATCATCGAGGCGATCGAAGACGACGGCGCGCTCGTGCTCGCGGCGGCGCTCGATGCGCCCGGCACGGCGCCGATCGGGCGCCCGGTCGCGGGCATCGCCGTCTCGGCGGACATCGACGCGGCGGTGCGGGCCTGCGACGTCCTGATCGACTTCACCCGGCCTGCCGGGACGCTCAGGCACCTCGAGGCCTGCGTGCGCCACCGGCGCGGCATCGTCATCGGCACGACGGGATTCTCGGAGGGCGAGTCGAAGAAGCTTCGCGAGGCGGGGAAAGAGATCCCGGTCGCGCTTTCGCCGAATTTCGCCGTCGGCGTGAACGTCCTTTTCGCGCTTGCGGGGCAGGCGGCGCGGGCGCTCGGCGACGCCTACGACGTCGAGATCATCGAGGCGCACCACCGGCACAAGGTGGACGCGCCCTCCGGCACGGCCCTCAAGCTCGGCGAGGTGGTGGCGCAGGCCCTCGGCCGGTCCCTGAAGGAAACTTCCATTTCGGGAAGAAGCGGCGATGTCGGCGAGCGCCCGGCGCGGCAGATCGGCTTCCATGCCGTGCGCGGCGGCGACATCGTCGGCGAGCACACCGTCCTCTTTGCCGGCGTGGGGGAGCGTGTCGAGCTCACCGTGCGCTCCCAGAGCCGCATGACCTACGCCGCCGGCGCCGTGCGCGCGGCCAAGTGGCTGCGCGGCCGTCCGCCGGGCGTCTATGACATGTTCGACGTGCTGGGCCTCCGCTAGGAGGAGCGCGCGGCGCGCTTGGCCCGCGGTGGCGGAGCGCGTATAATCCGGTCTTCAATTGAGCGGGAGGGGCGCAGAGCCTTTCCCGCTTTTCGTATCCGCCGGAAAAAATGACGTCCACAAAGGAATCCGCCGTCCTCGCGCTCGCCGACGGCTCGGTTTTCCGCGGCCGCTCGATCGGCGCGGACGCCGCTGCCGTGGGCGAGGTGGTGTTCAACACGGCGATCACGGGCTACCAGGAGATCCTGACCGATCCGTCCTACTGCCGGCAGATCGTCACGCTCACGTACCCGCACATCGGCAATACCGGCACGAATGACGAGGACTACGAGTCCGGCCGGGTCTACGCCGAAGGACTCGTCGTGCGGGACCTGCCCCGGCTGCATTCGAGCTGGCGCGCGCAGATGGACCTTTCGTCCTATCTGAGGAAACACGGGATTCCCGGCATCGCGGACATCGACACGCGGCGGCTGACGCGCATCCTTCGCACCAAAGGCGCGCAGAACGGCTGCCTGATGGCAGGGAATCCGGATGTCGAGCTTGCCTTGTCGAAGGCAAAGGCCTTCCCGGGCCTCGCCGGCATGGACCTCGCCAAGGTCGTGTCGACGCAGAAGCCCTACGAATGGACCGAGGGCACCTGGCAGCTCGGCGAGGGCTACCGCCGCATCGAGAATCCGCGCTTCCACGTGGTGGCGTACGACTACGGCGTGAAGCGCAACATCCTGCGCATGCTCGCCGACCGCGGCGTGCGCATTACGGTTGTTCCCGCGCAGACTTCGGCGAAAGACGTCATGAGGATGAAGCCGGACGGCGTGTTTCTCGCCAATGGGCCCGGCGACCCCGAGCCCTGCGACTATGCCATCGAGGCGATCGGCGAGATCCTGGACGCGACGCGCATTCCGACCTTCGGCATCTGCCTCGGCCACCAGCTGATGGGGCTCGCGTCCGGGGCCAGGACGCTCAAGATGAAGTTCGGCCACCACGGCGCCAATCACCCCGTGAAGGACCTCGACAGCGGGCGCGTGGTCATCACCAGCCAGAACCACGGCTTCGCCGTCGACCCTTCGACCATTTCCTCGAACTTGAGGCCCACGCACGTCTCCCTGTTCGACGGCTCGCTGCAGGGGCTCGCGCGCACGGACCGGCCGGCATTCTGCTTCCAGGGGCATCCGGAAGCGAGCCCCGGGCCGCATGACATCGGCTACCTGTTCGATCGCTTCGCGGCCATGATGCAGGAACAAAAACAATAAAGGTCTGAAATGCCGAAAAGAACAGACCTGAAATCCATCCTCATCATCGGCGCGGGGCCGATCGTCATCGGCCAGGCGTGCGAGTTCGACTACTCCGGCGCGCAGGCGTGCAAGGCGCTGCGCGAGGAGGGCTACCGGGTGATCCTCGTGAACTCCAACCCGGCGACGATCATGACCGACCCGCAGATGGCGGACGCGACCTACATCGAGCCGATCACCTGGCAGATGGTCGCCCGCATCATCGAGAAGGAGCGCCCGGACGCCCTGCTGCCCACGATGGGCGGCCAGACGGCGCTCAATTGCGCGCTCGACCTCGCGCGCGAGGGCGTGCTGGAGAAGTTCGGCGTCGAGATGATCGGCGCCTCGCGCGACGCGATCGACAAGGCCGAGGACCGGGAGAAGTTCAAGCAGGCCATGACGCGCATCGGCCTCGCTTCGGCCCGCTCCTCGCTGGCGCACTCCATGGAGGAGGCGTTCCAGGTGCAGGCCGGCCTCGGCTTCCCGGTCGTCATCCGGCCCTCCTTCACGCTTGGCGGGACGGGCGGCGGCATCGCCTACAACCGCGAGGAGTTCATCGCCATCTGCGAGCGCGGCCTCGACGCGTCCCCGACCAAGGAGCTCCTCATCGAGGAATCCGTGGTGGGCTGGAAGGAATTCGAGATGGAGGTGGTGCGCGACCGCAAGGACAACTGCATCATCGTCTGCGCGATCGAGAACCTCGACCCCATGGGCGTGCACACCGGCGACTCGATCACCGTCGCGCCGGCGCAGACGCTCACGGACAAGGAATACCAGATCATGCGCGACGCCTCGATCGCGGTGCTGCGCGAGATCGGGGTCGATACCGGCGGCTCGAACGTGCAGTTCGCGATCAACCCGGCCGACGGGCGGATGATCGTCATCGAGATGAACCCGCGGGTGTCGCGGTCCTCCGCGCTGGCGTCCAAGGCGACCGGCTTCCCGATCGCCAAGGTCGCGGCGAAGCTCGCCGTGGGCTACACGCTGGACGAGATCGCCAACGACGTCACCGGCGGCGCCACGCCGGCGTCCTTCGAGCCCACCATCGACTACGTGGTGACGAAGGTGCCGCGCTTCGCCTTCGAGAAGTTCCCGCAGGCGAACGACCGGCTGACGACGCAGATGAAGTCCGTCGGCGAGGTGATGGCGATCGGCCGCACCTTCCAGGAGTCGTTCCAGAAGGCGCTGCGCGGGCTCGAAGTCGGCGTGGACGGCCTCAACCAGCGCACGCGCGATCGCGAGACGCTCGAGCGCGAGCTAGGCGAGCCGGGTCCCGAGCGCATCTGGTACGTCGGCGACGCCTTCGAGAACGGATTCTCGCTCGAGGAGGTGTACGAGCTCACCAGGATCGACCCCTGGTTCCTCGAGCAGATCCAGCAGATCGTGAAGCTGGAGATGGAGCTCGACGACACCAAGCTGCAGGACGTGACCAAAGAGAAGATGTGGGAGCTGAAGCGCAAGGGCTTCTCCGACCGGCGCCTCGCCTACCTCTTCAACTCGACCGAGAAGGAGGTGCGCGCCAAGCGGCACGGCTTCGGCATCCGCCCCGTCTACAAGCGCGTCGACACCTGCGCCGCCGAGTTCGCCACGAAGACGGCCTACATGTACTCCACCTACGAGGAGGAGTGCGAGGCCGAGCCCACCACGAAGAAGAAGATCATGGTGCTGGGCGGCGGGCCCAACCGCATCGGCCAGGGAATCGAGTTCGACTACTGCTGCGTCCATGCCGCCTTCGCCCTGCGCGAGGACGGCTTCGAGACGATCATGGTGAACTGCAACCCGGAGACCGTCTCCACCGACTACGACACGTCCGACCGCCTGTACTTCGAGCCGCTCACCCTCGAGGACGTCCTGGAGATCGTCGACAAGGAGAAGCCCTGGGGCGTGATCGTCCAGTACGGCGGGCAGACGCCCCTCAAGCTGGCCAAGGACCTCGCCGAGGCCGGCGTGCCGATCATCGGCACCAGCGCCGACTCGATCGACGTCGCCGAGGACCGCGAGCGCTTCCAGAAGCTGCTGAACAAGCTGAAGCTGCTGCAGCCGCCCAACCGCACCGCGCGCTCGGCCGAGCAGGCGGTGAAGCTGGCCGAGGAGATCGGCTACCCGGTGGTCGTGCGGCCGAGCTACGTGCTCGGCGGCCGCGCCATGGAAATCGTGCACTGGCAGGCGGACCTCGAGCGCTACATGAGGGAGGCGGTGAAGGTCTCCAACGACTCGCCTGTCCTCATCGACCAGTACCTCTCGGACGCCACCGAGGTGGACGTCGACTGCATCTGCGACGGCAAGGACGTGCTGATCGGCGGCATCATGGAGCACGTCGAGCAGGCCGGCGTCCATTCCGGCGACGCCGCGTGCTGCATGCCGCCGCACTCGATGGCCAGCCATATCGAGCGCGAGCTGCGCCGCCAGACCGCCGTCATGGCGAAGGCGCTGAAGGTGGTCGGCCTGATGAACGTGCAGTACGCGATCCAGAAGGACAAGGTATTCGTGCTGGAGGTCAATCCGCGCGCCTCGCGCACGGTCCCCTACGTGTCCAAGGCGACCGGCCTGCCGCTCGCGAAGATCGCGGCGCGCTGCATGGCCGGCCAGACGCTGCGCCAGCAGGGCTGCACGGAGGAGGTGACGCCGCCGTACTTCTCGGTGAAGGAAGCGGTGTTCCCCTTCGCCAAGTTCCCGGGCGTGGACACGATCCTCGGGCCGGAGATGAAGTCCACGGGCGAGGTGATGGGCGTGGGCCGCACCTTCGGCGAGGCATTCGTGAAATCGCAGCTCGCCGCGGGCGTGCGCCTGCCGAGCGGCGGACGCGCGTTCATCAGCGTCCGCGACGGCGACAAGGTCGCTGCGGTGCAGATCGCGCGCGACCTGGTCGACCTCGGCTTCACGCTGGTCGCCACGCGCGGCACGGCCGGCGTGCT
>JBLNDP010000075.1:0-4239 GCA_050261755.1 Clostridia bacterium | reverse complement strand
TCCAACTACGCGACCATCAACCTGGTCGACGAGCTGAAGCGCCTGCCCGGCGTGTCGGACATCACCGTCTTCGGCGCCCGCGACTATTCGATGCGCGTCTGGCTCAACACCGACAACATGGCGCGCCTGGGCGTCACGCCTTCCGACGTGGCGGCCGCCCTGCGCGCCCAGAACGCGCAATACGCGGCGGGGAAGATCGGCGCCGAGCCGGCGCCTCCGGGGCAGTCGGTGGTCTACACCGTCACGGCGACGGGCCGTCTCGTCGACCCGGAGGAGTTCGGCGACATCGTCGTGCGCGCCCAGGGGCCCGGCGGCACGCTGCGCCTGAAGGACATCGCCCGCATCGAGCTCGGCGCGTTGAACTACGACACGTTCAATACGCTCGACGGGCAGCCGGCCATCGGCATGGCGACCTTCCTGCAGCCGGGCGCGAATGCCCTCGAGGTGGCGGAGCTCGTGCGCCAGCGCATGGCGGAGCTCAAGCCGGGCTTCCCCGAGGACGTGGAGTACCAGATTCCCTTCGACACGACGCGCTTCGTGAACGCGTCGATCAAGGAGGTGGTGAAGACCATCTTCGAGGCGGCGCTGCTCGTCCTCGCGGTCGTCTTCCTCTTCCTGCAGACCTGGCGCGCGACCCTGATCCCGATGATCGCCGTGCCGGTCTCGCTCATCGGCGCCTTCGCCGGCCTGTGGGCCGTGGGCTTCACGATCAATACGCTCACCCTCTTCGCGCTCGTGCTCGCCATCGGCATCGTCGTCGACGATGCGATCGTCGTGCTCGAGAACGTCGAGCGGCTGATGCGCGAGGAGCGCATGCCGCCCTTCGAGGCGGCGCTCGAGGCGATGAGCGAAGTGTCCGGCGCGGTGGTGGCCATCGTCCTCGTGCTTTGCGCCGTGTTCGTGCCCGTGGCGTTCCTGGGCGGCATCGCCGGCGCCCTCTACCGGCAATTCGCCGTCACGCTCACCTTCGCGGTGGTGATCTCGGGCTTCATCGCCCTCACGCTCACCCCCGCCCTGTGCGCCATCCTCATGAAGCAGGGCGACCACCACGCCCACATCTTCGATCCGTTCAACCGGGGCTTCGCCTGGGTGACGCGGCGCTTCCTGGACGCGGTGAACTTCGCCCTGCGGCACCGCTTCGTGTCGCTCGTCGCCTTCCTGCTCGTCTTCGCCATGACCGGCGTGCTCTTCCTGCGCATCCCGGGAAGCTTCGTGCCGCCCGAGGACCAGGGCTACATCTTCGCGTCGGTGCAGCTTCCCGACGGCGCGACGCTCGGGCGCACCGGCCGCATGACCGACGACGTGGTGAAGCTGATCGGCGCCAACCGGGGCGTGCAGAACACGATCGGCATCGTCGGCTTCGACCTGATCGGCGGCGGCAACAAGACGAACGCCGCCACGGTGTTCGTGCCGCTCAAGGAATGGGAGGATCGCGGCGCCAACACGGCGCCCGTCATCGCGCGCGACATCGTGCAGCGCGGCGCGACCATGCGCGACGGCCTGGTCATCGCCTTCAACCCCGCGGCGATCCGCGGCATCGGCACCGCCGGCGGCTTCGAGGTGTACGTGCAGTCGCGCAGCAACGCCGACCCGCAGCGGCTCTACCAGGTGACGCAGCAGTTCATGGCGAGCCTCGCGAAGCACCCGGAGCTCGCCGGCATCAACTCGTTCTACCGGCCCACCGTGCCGCAGCTCAAGGTGGAGGTGGACCGGGAGAAGGCGATCTCGCTCGGCGTGCCGGTGCAGGACGTCTTCGACGCGCTGCAGAGCACGATGGCCGCGCTCTACGTGAACGACTTCAACAAGTTCGGGCGCACCTACCGCGTGCAGGTGCAGGCGGACGCGCAGTTCCGCGCCCAGCCGGCCGACCTCGGCGCGGTCTTCGTGCGTTCCACCACGACGCGCGAGATGATTCCGCTCAAGGCGCTCATCCGCACGACGAGCCTCATCGGCCCGGAGCAGCTCGAGCGCTTCAACGGCTTCCTCGCCGCCCGCGTGCTCGGCGGCGGCAAGCCCGGCGTCTCCTCCGGCGAGGCGATCAAGGCGGTCGAGCAGGTGGCCGCGGCGACGCTGCCCGAGGGCTACACCATCGCCTGGTCGGGGCAGGCGTTCCAGGAGAAGCGCACCGGCAAGCAGTCGGCGATCGCCTTCGGCCTCGCGCTCGTCATGGTGTTCCTGATCCTGGCGGCGCTGTACGAGCGCTGGCTGCTGCCCTTCGCGGTGGTGATGGCGGTGCCCTTCGCCGTGTGGGGCGCGCTCGGCTTCGTCGCCGTGCGCGGCCTCGAGAACGACATCTACTTCCAGATCGGCCTCGTGGTGCTGATCGGCCTCGCGGCAAAGAACGCCATCCTGATCGTCGAGTTCGCGCAGCAGGGCTTCCTCGAGGGCAAGAACGCCATCGAGGCGGCGGTCGAGGCGGCGCGCCTTCGCTTCCGGCCGATCATCATGACCTCGCTCGCCTTCGTGCTCGGCGTGCTGCCGCTCATGTTCTCCTCCGGCGCCGGCGCCGGCGCGCGGCGCTCCATGGGCACGGGCGTGGTCGGCGGCATGCTCGCCGCGACGTTCGTGGCGACGCTCTTCGTGCCGCTCTTCTTCGCCCTCGTCGCGCGCCGCCGTCCCTCGCGGAAGATCAGGGAGAAAGCGGATGAATAGGCTCGCGCTCCTCGCTCTCCTCCTTGCCGCCGGCTGCACGACGGTGGGCCCGGACTACAAGCGCCCGGACGTTCCTTTGCCCCAGGATTTTTCTCTAGGTGAAAAGAACGAGCCGGCAACCATCCCGGTGGATTGGTGGAAGCTTTACGGCGACGCGAAGCTGGACGAGCTGGTGGCAGCCGCGCTGGA
This sequence comes from Clostridia bacterium, assembly GCA_050261755.1. Lineage (GTDB taxonomy): Bacteria > Pseudomonadota > Gammaproteobacteria > Burkholderiales > SG8-39 > SCGC-AG-212-J23. The sequence goes on along the minus strand of JBLNDP010000075.1, from coordinate 1,398 downwards.
GCGCAACGCGGACGTGCGGCTTGCCGCGGCGCGCGTGCTGGAAGCGCAAGGGGCCCTGCGCGAGGCGGACGCCGCCATCTTCCCCGACGTGTCGGCGAGCTACGGCTACACCGGGAACCGGGTCAGCCGCTTCACGACGCCTCCGGGCACGATCAGCGGCTTCCCGGCGGTGCGGGGCGTGAACAGCGCGCTGCTCTCGACCAACTTCGAGATGGACTTCTGGGGCAAGTACGCGCGCGGCAGCGAGGCGGCGCGCGCCAACCTGCTCGGCTCGCAGTACGCGCGCGACACGGTGGCGCTCACGCTTGCCGGCACGGTGGCGCAGAGCTATTTCGCGCTGCGCTCGCTCGACGCGCAGGTGGAGGTGCTCGGCCGCACGATCAAGACCCGAAGCGAAGCGCTCGAGCTGGCGAAGGCGCGCCTGCAGGCGGGCCTCGCCTCGGAGCTCGACGTCTTCCAGGCGCAGAGCGCGCTGTCCGACGCGCTCGTGCAGAAGCGCGATACCGAGCGCCAGCGCGCCATCGTCGAGCGCCAGCTCGGCCAGCTCGCCGGCCAGTCCGGGCTCAAGGTGGAGACGGGCGACCTCTTCAAGCTGCCGGTGCCGCCGACGCCGCCGGCTGGGCTGCCCTCCGCCCTCCTCGACCGGCGTCCCGACATCCGCAACGCCGAGCAGGGCCTGGTCGCGGCCAACGCGCAGATCGGCGTGGCGAAGGCGGCGCTCTTCCCGCAGCTCAACCTCACCGCGGCCGCGGGCGCGCAAAGCGCGGCCTTCCACAACCTCCTCACCACGGGCGCGGGCATCTGGACGCTCGGCTTCGCGGTCGCGCTGCCGGTCTTCGACGGCGGCCGCCGCAGCGCGCGCGTGGATCAAGCCGAAGCGCGCGAGCAGCAGGCGCTCGCCAACTACCAGAAGGCGGTCGAGACCGGCTTTCGCGAAGTGTCGGAGGGCCTCATCAACGTCGAGCAGAGCGACGCCACCGAGGGGGACCTCATGAAACGCCTCGACGCCGCGCGCAGCTCCCTCGATCTCTCCAACGCGCGCTACGAGGCGGGTTACTCGCCCTTCCTCGAAGTGCTGGATGCGCAGCGCACCGCGAACGACGCGGAGATCGCGTTCGTGCGCAACCGCCAGGCGCGCCTCGCCTTCACCGTCGACCTGATGAATGCGCTTGGCGGCGGCTGGCGCGAGCAGCGACAGCCTTAACGCCGCACTAAGGGAATTTCCCGAGGGAAAATTTTTCAAGCTTGCGCGCGCGTTGCGCGCAGCCTTCGCGCACCTGAGCGGGAGCTTGCACCGCCTCTTCAGCTCCCGCGCGTTTGACAAAGATCAACGCCCGCACTCGTTGCATCGATAGCGTCGCCTCAACGACTGCTACGAGCAGTGCTTCATCGAGAAAG
>JBLNDP010000074.1:0-11405 GCA_050261755.1 Clostridia bacterium | reverse complement strand
GCCCCGGTGCCCACCCAGACCAGCGAGCCCGCCAGCGCCACGACGGAGCGGTCGACGCCGAGCGCTTCCTGGATCGGCTTCATGCCGACGACGACCAGGAGCGGCGATCCATAGGAAATGGTCAGGATCGCGAGGACGAGCCCCGCCGTCCGCCACGATTCGGGGCTATCGACGCGCGCTTCCGCGGCTGCAGTATTCGCCAAAGGGTCTGTGAGCTCGGGCTAACGCAACGTGTAGCGGAAGAGGAGCCAGGTCACGTAGGCGATGAGCGCCACGATGACCGGCAGGAGGAAAGCGAGCACCTTGCGCGAGCCCGAGACGAGCTGCGCGCTGCGCTGCTGGATCTGCTCGGCGCGGTCCTGGATCCGGCTCGCGCGCTCGGCCTGGGTACGGACGAGCTCGATCTGCTCCGCCTGTTGCTCGAGCATGCGCCGCTGGTTGTCGCGCATCTCGCGCAGGAGCGCGATCATTTCATGGGCGTCCGGACCCGGTATCTCCATAGGTTGAGTATGCGGGGAATCGGGGGCCCATATCTAGGGGTACGGTAAAATCAAGGCCTTATGCTTGCCCCCGACCTCCTTGCCCAATCCGACCCCGAAGTCTGGGACGCCATTCGCCGCGAGAACCAGAGGCAGGAAGACCACGTCGAGCTGATCGCCTCCGAGAACTACGTCAGCCGGCAGGTGCTCATCGCGCAGGGCAGCCAGCTCACGAACAAGTATGCCGAGGGCTACCCCGGCAAGCGCTATTACGGCGGCTGCGAGTACGTGGACATCGCCGAGACGCTCGCGATCGAGCGCGCGAAGAAGCTGTTCGGCGCACCCTGGGCGAACGTGCAGCCGCACTCCGGCTCGCAGGCGAACCAGGCGGTCTACACCGCGGTCCTGCAGCCGGGCGACACCATCATGGGCATGTCGCTCGCCATGGGCGGCCACCTGACGCACGGCTCTCCCGTGAACCTGTCCGGCAAGCTCTATCGCATCGTGTCCTATGGGCTGGATGCGAAGGAAGAAATCGACTACGACGCCGCCGAAGCGCTTGCGTTGAAGGAGAAGCCCAAGCTCATCGTCACCGGCGCCTCGGCCTACTCGCGCATCATAGACTGGAAGCGCTTCCGCGCCATCGCCGACAAGGTGGGCGCGCTGCTCATGGCGGACATGGCCCACTACGCCGGGTTGATCGCCGTCGGCCTGTACCCGTCGCCGATCGGCGTGGCGCACTTCGTCACCACGACGACGCACAAGACGCTGCGCGGGCCGAGGGGCGGAATGATTTTTGGCTTGGAACAATTCGAGAAACGCATAAACAGCTCGATCTTCCCCGGGCTGCAGGGCGGTCCGCTCATGCACGTCATTGCCGCGAAGGCCGTTGCGCTCGGCGAGGCGCTCAAGCCGGATTTCAAGTCCTACCAGCAAGCCGTGCTCGACAACGCGAGGGCCATGGCCGCCGTGCTGGCGAAGCGCGGCCTGCGCATCGTCTCCGGCGGGACCGACTCGCACATGTTCCTGGTCGACCTGCGGCCCAAGAAGATCACCGGCAAGGACGCCGAGGCGGCGCTCGGGCGCGCGCACATGACGGTCAACAAGAACGCCATTCCGAACGATCCGGAAAAGCCGATGGTGACGAGCGGCGTGCGCATCGGCTCGCCGGCGATGACGACCCGCGGCTTCCGCAAGCCCGAGGCCGAGGCGCTCGCCAACCTCATCGCCGACGTGCTGGACAAGCCGGCGGACGAAGCCAACCTGCAGCGCGTGGCCGCCGACGTGAAGGCGCTCTGCGCCAGGCATCCCGTCTACCGATGAAATGCCCTTTCTGCGGTTCGGAGGACACCCAGGTGGTCGACACCCGGGCGAACCTCGAGGCGAACACCATTCGCCGCCGCAGGAAGTGCCTGGGCTGCGAGAAGCGCTTCACGACGTACGAACGGGTCGACCTGAAGATGCCGCGGCTGGTGAAGAAGGACGGCAGCCGCACCGATTTCGACCGCGACAAGCTGATGGGCAGCATGATGCTCGCGCTGCGCAAGCGCCCGGTGGCCACCGAGGAGATCGAGGCGGCGGTGGACCGCGTGATCGAGCGCCTGCGCTCGCTCGGCGAGCGGGAGGTGCCGACCACCCGCGTCGGCGACTTCGTGATCAAGGAGCTGGCGAAGCTCGACAAGATCGCCTATATCCGCTTCGCCTCGGTGTACCGCAGCTTCGAGACGCCCGACGACTTCCGCGAGGCGCTGCAGGAGCTCAAGGCCGCGCCCGCCAGGAAACGGCGGAAGTGACCGCGTTTTCCGCGCACGACCACGCCATGATGCGGCGTGCGCTGCAGCTCGCCGAGCGCGGCCTGTACACCACCACGCCGAACCCGCGCGTGGGTTGTGTCTTGTCCAAAGACGATCATGTCGTCGGCGAAGGGTGGCACGAACGCGCCGGCGGCCCGCACGCGGAAATCGTCGCCCTGGAGCGGGCGGGCGACGAAGCGCGGGGCGCCACCGCCTACGTCACGCTGGAGCCCTGCAACCACACCGGCCGCACGCCGCCGTGCACGGCGGCGCTCATCCGCGCCAAGGTGGCGCGGGTGGTCGCGGCGATGCGCGACCCCAATCCGGAAGCTTCGGGAGGCGGCGAGGCGCTCGCCGCCGGGGGCATCCGCTTCGAGCACGGGTTGCTCGAGGGCGAGGCGCGCGAGCTCAACATCGGCTTCGTCTCGCGCGTCACGGGCGGCCGGCCGTGGGTGCGGCTCAAGGCGGCGGCGACGCTGGATGGCCGCACCGCGCTCGAAGACGGTCGCTCTCAGTGGATCACTGGCGCGGAGGCGCGACGCGATGGCCATCAGTGGCGCGCCCGCGCTTGCGCCCTCCTCACCGGCATCGGCACGGTGAAGGCGGACGATCCGCGCCTCACCGTGCGGGAGGTGGAAACGCCGCGCCAGCCGCTGCGCGTGGTCGTCGACAGCCGTCTCGAGATTCCAAGGAAATCAAGAATATTGGAAGGCGAAAGGGCGCTCGTCTTCTCGGCGAAGGAGGGAAGCGTTCCAAACGCCGAGGTCGTCTGCCTGCCGAACGCAAGCGGGAAGGTCGACCTGCCCGGCATGCTGCAGGAGCTGGGAAGGCGAGGGATCAACGAGCTGCACGTCGAGGCGGGCTTTCGCCTGAACGGCTCGCTCGTCCGCGAAGGGTGCGTCGACGAGCTGCTCCTTTACCTGAACCCGAGCCTGCTCGGCGATCACGCACAAGGCATCGCCGACCTTCCTGCGGTCGCCTCGCTCCAGGAGCGACGCGGCCTAAGGATCCTTTCGGTCGACCGCGTGGGGGAAGACCTGCGCCTCCTGCTGCGCCCCGCATAGGGCGGCGCAGAGAAGCGCGAGGGCGGCCTTCGCCGTCGCGCCGTCCGCGTCCAGTCGCGGCGAGTACTCCACGACCTCCAGCGCGAGGAACGCAGGCATGTCGGCCAGCCGCTCGAGGACCCGCGCGAGCTCCGGCGCCGATAAGCCGCCCGTCACCGGTGTCCCGACGCCAGGCGCCTCGCCCGGGTCCAGCACGTCCAGGTCGATGCTGACGCCGAAGCCCGCGGTGCGGGCGGACGCGATGGCGAGCGCGTCGGCGAAGACGGCATCCAGTCCCCGCGTTTCGATGTCCGCCATGCGGAAGACGCGCACGCCGAGCGCCGCGAGCCTTGCGTCCTCCTCCGGCTCGAAGCTGCGCACGCCGACGAGGCAGACGTTTTCCGGCCGCAGGACGCCGGTGGCCAAGCCGTAGAGCGGATCGTCGTCCTGGCCGAGGAGCCAGGCGAGCGGCATGCCGTGCAGGCGGCCGGTGTGGCTGGTGCGCGGCGTGTGGCTGTCCATGTGCGCGTCGACCCACACGAGGCCCAACGCGCTATCGCCGGCTCGCCGCTCGGAGGCGGTTTCCTTGATTGCGCGGGCAACGCCCGCCCACGTGCCGCCGGCGCAACTGTGGTCGCCGCCGAGCACGCAGGGCAGCCGGCCGTGCCGCAACGCGTCGGCTACCGCCGAGCCGAGCAGGCCGCAAAGTCGGCTCACCGCGACCTGCTTGCGCCGCTCCGTACCGAGCGGCTTGAGGATCGGGCCGGGCAGGACCGCTCGCCCGCACGCGGCGAGGCGGGCGGAGAGGAGCGGCGCCAGGGCGGCGGGCGCGTCGGCGCATCCCGGATCGGCTCCGCCGAGACCCCATGCCGCGCCGATGAGCTCCACTTGTCGTTGCATCGTTACATCCGGATCAGAGGCCTGCGACGCTTCGACCCCGAACGCCGGACACAATATCCCGGTCGAATGTCATGGCATGAAAGCGCACGCCATACATTGGCAGGACTGGGCGGCATTCGGCCTCGGGCTGTGGCTCGCCGTCTCTCCCTGGGCCTTGGGCTACACGGGCGAAGAGGCGGCCACCGGCAACGCCGCCATTGTCGGCCTGGTGCTCGCCCTCGGGTCCCACTTCGAGGCGAGCTTCGAGGAGGGGAGCGCCGAATGGCTGAACCTCGCGGCGGGCCTGTGGCTCGTCGCTGCGCCGTTCGTGCTGGGCTTCACCGACCGCATGGACGCCGCCGCGAACAGCGTCACGGTGGGCGCCGTCGTCACGGCGCTCGCCGGCTCCGCGCTGTCGCTGGACAAGGAAATCGGCCGCTTCCTTTTGCGGTAACCTGCCGCCCGTGTTCACGGGCATCGTCCAGGCGGTGGGGCGCCTCGTGCGCCTGCATCCCCATGAAATCGACTGCGGCTCGCTGGACCTGGCCGGGGTCGCCATCGGCGATTCCGTCTGCGTCCAGGGCGTCTGCCTCACGGTCACGGCCCGCACCGCCGGCGGCTTTCGTGCCGACGTGTCGGCGGAGACGCTGCGGGTGACCACCGGCCTCGAGCGACCCGGCGAGGTCAATCTCGAGAAGGCGCTTCGCGCCGGCGACCAGCTCGGCGGCCACCTGGTCGCAGGCCACGTCGACGGCGTCGGCGAGCTCGTGCGCCGCGAGGGCTCCGTCTTCCGCTTCCGGGCGCCCGAGGCGCTCGCGAAGTATGTCGCCCGCAAGGGATCCATCTGCATCGACGGCGTGAGCCTTACCGTCAATGCGGTCGAGGGCGCCGAGTTCGAGGTGAACCTCATTCCGCACACGCTCGAGGTGACCACGCTCGGCCGCCTGCAGGCCGGCAGCAAGGTCAACCTCGAGGCGGACCTCATCGCCCGCTACGTCGAGAGGCTCGTCCGAGGCGGATGACCGAGGCCCTGCGGGCGGCGGTTCGCTTCGACCCTGCGCTGCCCATCAATACCCGCCGCGAGGAGATCCGCGCGGCGATCGAGAAGCATCCGGTGGTGATCGTGTGCGGCGAGACCGGCTCGGGGAAGACGACGCAGCTGCCGAAGATCGTCCTGGAGATGGGCCGCGCGGGGCGCATCGGCCACACGCAGCCGCGCCGCATCGCCGCGCGCTCGGTGGCGGCGCGCATCGCCGAGGAGCTGGGCGGCGAGCTCGGCGGCGTGGTGGGCTACAAGGTGCGCTTCCACGACAAGGTGGGCGGCCGCACCGCGATCAAGCTCATGACCGACGGCATCCTGCTCGCCGAGACGCAGGGCGATGCGCTGCTGCGCCAGTACGGGACGATCATCATCGACGAGGCGCACGAGCGCAGCCTCAACATCGACTTTCTCCTGGGATACCTCAAGAAGCTGCTGGAGAGGCGCGCCGACCTCAAGGTCGTCGTCACGTCGGCGACCATCGACGCCGAGCGCTTCTCGCGGCACTTCGGCGGCGCGCCGGTGATCGAGGTCTCGGGCCGCCTGTATCCGGTCGACGTCCGCTACAAGCCGGTGGCCGGCGACCGTGAGGACACCACGCGCGAGGAGGAGGAGAACGCGCTCGCCGAAGCCGTCGAGCAGCTGCAGCGCGAGACCGGCGAGGGGGACGTGCTCGTCTTCCTGCCCGGCGAGCGCGAGATCCGGGACGCCGCCGACGTTCTTAGAAAGAGATCTTTAAAGAACACCGAAATTCTTCCCTTGTACGGGCGGCTTTCCGCCGGCGAGCAGGACCGCGTGTTCCATCCGGGCAAGCAACGGCGCGTGGTGCTCGCGACCAACGTCGCCGAGACCTCGCTCACCGTGCCGCGCATCCGCTACGTGGTCGACACGGGCGACGCGCGGGTCAAGCGCTACAGCTACCGCCACAAGGTGGAGATGCTGCGCGTCGAGCCGATCTCGCAGGCGGCGGCGCGCCAGCGCGCCGGGCGCTGCGGGCGCGTGGCGAACGGCGTGTGCGTGCGGCTGTACTCCGAGGAGGACTTCGACAAGCGCCCGGCCTACACCGACCCGGAGCTGCTGCGCTCGTCCCTCGCATCCGTCATCCTGCGCGCGAAGAGCCTCGGCTTGGGCGAGGTGGCGGACTTCCCCTTCCTCGACCCGCCGACCCCGCGCGCGATCGCCGATGGCTATGGCCTCCTGCAGGAGCTGGGAGCGGTCGGCGACGACAAGGAGCTGACGCCGGTCGGCAAGGAGCTCGCGCGCCTGCCGCTCGATCCGCGCGTCGGCCGGATGCTCATCGCCGCGCGCGACGAGCGCTGCCTCGAGCAGGTGCTCATCATCGCCGCGGCGCTCTCGGTCCAGGATCCGCGCGAGCGGCCGCTCGACAAGGCGGGCACAGCCGACGAGCGGCACGCGCGCTTCGCCGACGAGCGCTCCGACTTCCTCGGCTTCCTCAGGCTCTGGCGGCTCTTTGGCGAGGGCAAGTGGGAGAAGGCCTGCCGCGAGAACTTCCTCTCGATTCCCCGCATGCGCGAGTGGCGCGATATCCGCGAGCAGCTCTCGCGCACGCTGGAAGAGCTGGAGTGGCGCCATTCGTCGGCGAGCCCGGACAAGCCCGAGGGCTACCGGGCGATCCACCGTGCGCTCCTCGCCGGGCTCCTGGGAAACGTCGGCATGAAAGAGGAAGGCGAGGCGAATGCCTACACCGGCGCGCGCGGCATCAAGTTCTGGGTCCATCCCGGCTCGTGGACGAAGAAGCCGGGCAAATGGATCGTCGCGGCCGAGCTCGTCGAGACGACGCGGCTCTACGCCCGCACGGTGGCCGGCGTCGAGCCGAAATGGCTCGAGGAGATCGGCGCGCACCTGATCAAGCGCGACCATTCCGATCCGCATTGGGAAAAGGGGCGCGCGCAGGCCGTGTCGCTGGAGCGGGGCACGCTGTACGGGCTGCCGGTGTACACGAACCGGCGTGTTCCATGCGCCGATCGCAAGCTCGCGCGGGACATCTTCATCCGCTCGGCCCTCGTGGAAGGCGACTTCGACACGCGCGCGCCGTTCTTTGCGCACAACCGCAGGCTCCTGGGCGAGATCGAGCGCCTGGAGCACAAGTCGCGCCGCCCGGACATCCTGGTGGACGACGAGCTCATCCACGCCTTCTACGACCGCCGAATTCCCGAAGAGGTGCACGACGGCGCGAGCTTCGAGGCCTGGCGGCGGCACGCGGAGGCGGCGAAGCCGAAGCTGCTCTTCCTCTCGCGCGAGGACCTGATGCGCCACGAGGCCGCGGGCATTACCACGGACAACTTCCCGCCGCACCTGCAGCTCGGCCCCAACCGCTTTCCGCTGGAGTACCACTTCGAGCCGGGCTCGCCCAGGGACGGCGTGACCATGACAGTGCCGCTCGCGCTGCTGAATCAGGTGCCGGCCGCGCGCACCGAGTGGCTCGTGCCCGGGCTGCTCAAGGAAAAGGTGCGGGCGCTCGCCAAGTCCATGCCGCAGCGCCTGCGCCACAGGCTCGGCCCGCTCGACGAGTTCGCCGAGGGCTTCGTCGCCGCCGAGGCGCCGGCGGACGTGCCGCTCGGCCAGGCGCTCGCGCGCCGCATCCGGCAAGCGCTGAGCTTCGACGTGCCGGTCGACGCGTTCCGCGCCGACTCGGCGCCGCCGCACCTGCACATGAACTTTCGCGTGGTGGACGAGCACGGCCGCCAGCTCGGCGCGGGCCGCAACCTCGCCGAGCTGAAGAAGGCATTCCAGTCCGAGACGCAGCAGATCCTGCAGCAGGAGGCGCCCATCGACGAAGGCGAGCGCTATACCGGATGGACCATGGGCGACCTGCCGGAGCTGCTCGAGCTCGAGCGCGGCGGCCAGACGCTCGTCGGCTATCCGGCGCTCGTCGACTCGCCGGACGGAGGACACGACGCGGTGACGTTGCAGGTGTTCGACTCGCCGGAGCAGGCGCGGGAGGCGCACCGCGGCGGCGTGCGGCGGCTGCTGGCGATCGCCTTTCGCGAGCGCGTGCGCGACCTCGAGCGCTCCCTCGCGCGCGACGTGCAGCTCGGGCCCCTCAAGGAGGACGTGGTGACGGCCGCCCTCGACCGCACGTTCCTTGCTGACTCGCTCCCCATGCAGCAGGCGGATTTCGCGAAGCGGGTGGAGGAGGGGCGCAGCCGCTTCAACCTGATCGCGCAGGAACTCGCGAAGACCGCGGCTAATATCCTTTCCCTGAAGATAGAGATCGAGAAGAAATGCGGGGTGCTGGAAAAGGGCCATGAGCAGGCGGCGAATGACGTGCAGGCGCAGCTCGCGCGCCTCCTCGCCAAAGGCTGGCTTGCACGCACGCCGTGGCCGCGCCTGCAGCACCTGTCCCGCTACCTCAAGGCGGCGTCGTTGCGCCTCGACAAGCTGCGCGCCGATCCCGGGCGCGACGCGCGGCTCCTCGCCGAGCTCATGGCGCTCGATCGTCCTTATCGGCAACTTCTTTCCCTGAGAAGCAAGACCGGGTCGATCGGCGAGGACCTGGAGCAGTTCGGCTGGCTGCTGGAGGAGCTGCGCGTGTCGCTCTTTGCGCAGGAGCTGAAGACGCCGGTGCCCGTTTCCGTGAAACGGCTCGCGAAGCTGTGGCAGGCTTTGCACCGATGAGCGTCGCCCGTTCCCTCGCCTACGCGGCCGCGAACCTCCTGCATCCCCGGATGCTGTGGCTCATGCTCTGGCCGGTGCTTGCCGCGCTCGCCTTCTGGAGCGCCATCGGCTTCTTCCTCCTGGGCTCGATCGTCACGCGCCTCGCTGCGAAGATCGACCAGCTGCTGCACGGCGTGCCCTTCATCACCTTCGACGTCACGGACTGGACGCTCGTGGCGGCCAAGGTGATCGTGTACCTGGGTTTCATTCCCCTCGTCTACATGACCGCGCTCGTCATCCTGAGCATCTTCGGCATGCCGGCGATGGTCGAGCACGTCGCGCGGCGCTCGTACCCGGCCCTCGAGCGCCGGCAGGGCGGCGGCACCCTGGGCAGCGCCTGGAACAGCGTCGTGGCGCTGCTCGGCATGCTGGGCCTTGCGCTCCTGACCCTGCCGCTCTGGCTTTTCCCGCCGCTCTGGCCGCTGATCCCGCTCCTTGTGATGGCCTGGGCGAACCAGCGCCTCCTGCGCTATGACGCGCTGGCCGAGCACGCCGAGGCCGCCGAGGCGTCGGCGATCTTCCGCGACCGGCGCGGCGCGCTGTACGCGATGGGGCTGCTGATGGCGCTCGCGGCCTACATCCCGCTCGCCGGCTTCTTCGTGCCAGCCTATTTCGCCCTGGCCTTCATCCATTACCTGCTGGGCGCGCTGGCGATTAAGCGCGGCTATGCCGGCGATTTGCACAAAGAATTGGCCGCGCCGCGAACGGGCCCGTAACCTGCTGGCGATCCGAAAATTCATTTAGGAGAGCCGAGCCATGTTCCAGAACCGCGAGGGCCAGCGGGTCCCGCAAGCGACGTTCCGCACCCGTACCGAGAGCGATTGGAAGAACGTCACCACGGACGAGATCTTCAAGGGCAAGACCGTCGTCGTCTTCTCGCTGCCGGGCGCCTTCACCCCGACCTGCTCCTCGACGCACGTGCCGCGCTATAACGAGCTCGCGCCGGCCTTCTTCGCCAATGGCGTCGACCGCATCGTCTGCATCGCGGTGAACGACGCGTTCGTCATGAACGAATGGGCGCGCACGCAGGAATGCGGCAACCTCGCCCTGCTGCCCGACGGCAACGGCGAGTTCACCGAGAAGATGGGCATGCTGGTCGACAAGAGCGACCTCGGCTTCGGCAAGCGCTCGTGGCGCTATTCCATGCTCGTCAAGGACGGCGTGATCGAGAAGATGTTCGTCGAGCCGGAGAAGCCGGGCGATCCGTTCGAGGTCTCCGACGCGGACACCATGCTGAACTACCTCAACCCCAATGCGAAGAAGCCGGACCAGGTCGCGATCCTCACGCGCGAGGGCTGCGGCTTCTGCGCGCGCGCCAAGGCGCTGCTGAAGAAGCTGGGCTACGCCTACTCCGAGGTAAAGCTCGACCACAGCGACCGCTCGCGCGTCGTTGGCGCCATCACCGGCCGCGGTACGGTTCCCCAGGTCTTCATCAATGGCCGGCACATCGGCGGCCTGGAAGACCTGGAGAAATGGACGCAAAAGGCCGCGTAGCGTGCCAGAATCGGCGCCGTGAAAATCGGCGCCTACATCATCGGGGACGAGATCCTGGTCGGCAAGCGCCAGGACAAGCACTTCCCCTTCGTCATCGAAGCCCTCGCCAAGCGAGGGCTTCGCCTTTCCTGGGCCCGCTACCTCGGCGATGACCGCGATCTGCTTCTTTCCTCTTTCCGGGAAAGTCTCTCGTCGAACGGCATCGTGTTCAGCTTCGGCGGCATCGGCGCCACGCCGGACGACCATACGCGCCAATGCGTCGCCGAGGCGCTCGGCGTGCCCCTCAAGCTCCATCCCGTGGCCGAGAGGGAGATCCGCGGCCGTTTTCCCGGACAGGAGGCGACGCCCCAGCGGCTCAAGATGGGCGAGTTTCCGGAGGGCGCGGAGATCATTCCCAACCCCGTGAACCGCATTCCGGGGTTCTCGTGCCGCGGCCACCATTTCGTTCCGGGCTTCCCGCAGATGGCGCAGCCCATGGTCGAGTGGGTGCTCGACACGAAGTACCGGCATCTCTTCGATCGCGACCGCTGGCGCGAAGCGTCCATCCTGGTCTACGAGGCGGGCGAGAGCCAGCTCGTCGGGGCGATGGAGTCCACCGAGTCGGCATTCCCCGGCATCAAGGTCTTCAGCCTGCCGTCCATGGGACGCGACGGCAGCCGGATCCACGTCGAGCTCGGCGTACGGGGGGACCCGGCGCAGGTCGATGCGGCGATGGATGCGCTCAAGGCCGCCGTGAAGGCCGGCGGCTTCCCTTACAAATGAAAAGGCCCGCCGAGGGGCGGGCCTTTCGGGTGCTGCGCGCCTGAACTGCTTAGGCGGCCTTCTTCGCCTTGGCGAGGCCCTTGACGGTCTCGGTGGCGGCGTTGACGTTGGCTTCCGCGATCTCGGTCGCCTGCTTGGTGACCTTGGTCAGGTTGTCGTACGCCGAGTTGGCGGCGGCGAGCATCGACTTGACCGCGGCGACGGCGACGTCGGAGCCGGCCGGCGCGTTCTTGGAGAC
>JBLNDP010000073.1:0-3637 GCA_050261755.1 Clostridia bacterium | reverse complement strand
TCTGGCAATAAGAGCGCTGCAGGAAAAGATCCAGAAAAGACTGCACATCTTCGGAAGAAGCGGCATCCAGTGCTACGCGCTGTCGGGCCTGGACATCGCGCTATGGGACATCGCCGGCAAGTCGGCCGGCAAGCCGCTGCACGCGCTGCTCGGCGGCGCGCAAAGGCACGTGCTCCCCTGCTATGCGAGCTTGCTGCGCTACGCCGAGCCTGCGCTCGTCGCGCAATACGCACGGCGCGCGCGAGACGAAGGCTTCGGGGCGGTGAAGCTTCACGAGGTGACGGAGCCGGCGGTCGCCGCCGTGCGGCGCGCGATCGGCGATGACACGCCGCTCACCGTGGACGTGAACTGCGAATGGCCGCGGGACGCGGCGATCCAGGCGGCGCGCAGCTTCGCGCCGCACCGGCTCGAGTGGCTGGAGGAGCCGGTGTTCCCGCCCGAGGACTTCCATTCCCTGCGTGCCGTGCGCGAGGCGGGCGGCATCCCGCTCGCCGCCGGCGAGAACTTCTGCTACGCGACGCAATTCGCGGCGCTGCTGGAGGCGCGCGCCGTCGACTACGCGCAGCCGTCAGTCACCAAGGTCGGCGGCGTGAGCGAGTTCGTGCAGGTCGTGCGGCTCGCACAGCGTGAGCACGCGCGCATTGCGCCTCACTCGCCGTACTTCGGACCGGGCGCGCTCGCCACGCTGCATCTCATCGCCGCCCTCGTGCCGGAAGCGCGCTTCGAGCTCTTCTATCTCTGGGCCGAAGCGACGCTCTATCCGGGCCTCTTCGGCCGTCCGGAGGTTTCCGTGCCGCAGGCGCCGGGCCTCGGCATCGACCCGGACCCCGAGATCGTCCGGCGCTACGCCGCCTGACGGGACGGCAGGACGACGGTCAGCAGCGAGCCGAGGACGAGGGCGAGCGCGGCGTACTCCGCCCAGCTCGGTCGCTCGCCCAGGAACACCATGCCGCTGATCACCCCGAGCACGGGGATCACCAGCATGCTGAGCGAGAAGACGCTCACCGGCACCTGCGTCGCGATGGTGATCCACGCCCAGTGCGCGAACGCGAAGGCGATCAGCACGTTGTAGGTGACGCCGATGGCGGCCGGCACGCCCACGTGGGCCAGGGCGCCGAGATCGTCGAAGACGAGCGCGCCGAGGAAGATCGGCACGCCGCCGAGCAGCATGATCCACGCGGTGTAGGGCCCCGGCGCCATGGCCATGGGCAGCTTCTTCTGCAGCACCGTGCCGAGCGCCCAGGAAAATGCGGCGCCGAGCACGAGAAGCGAGCCAAGCGGCGCGCGCCCGAGCTCCGCCGCCCCCTCGCCCAGCACCACCGCGAGCCCCGCCATGCCGAGCGCGAGGCCCAGCGCCTTGCGGGCGGTGAAGCGCTCGCCGAGCATCCACACCGAAAGCGGGATGGCCCACGCCGGCATGGTGTACGCGAGGATGGCGCCGCGGCCGGCGGGAATCATCGTCATGCCGAAGGCCACCAGCATGTTCCAGCAGGTGATGTTGAGGAAGGCGAGAAGGGCGAGCCGGCGTCGCTGGCCCTTCGGCACGGCGAGGTCCTGTCCACCGGCGCGCAGCACGAGGAAAAGGATCGCGGAGCCGAACCCCAGGCACAGGGTGCGGAAGGTAAAGGGCGGCACGTCGACGAGGGACACCTTGATCGCCGCCCAGTTGAATCCCCAGGCGAGCCAAAGGGCGCCGAGGATCCACCACAGCCGCTGCGGCAGGTGGTCGGAGTGCCCGTGCACTGCGGCTATGCGGCGACCCGCAGGGGCAATGCAGCCATGCCGCGCAGGACCATCGAATCGATCCATTCGAGCGGCCGGCTCTCGTCGACCTCGATGGAGCGCCAGCGGGCGAGCACCGCCGGAAGCGCCACCTGCCCTTCGAGCCTCGCGAGCGGGAAGCCCAGGCAAAGGTGGATGCCGAAGCCGAACGCGAGGTGCGGCGGGCCATGCCGGGCGAGGTCGACCCGGTCCGGCTCTGGATAGGCGCGCGGATCGCGGTTGGCGGCGTTCATGAGGAGGAACACCCGGTCGCCCTTGGCGAGCGCGTGACCGCGCAGCTCGTGCGGCTCGGCCACGATGCGCACCAGCGCGCCGATCGGGCCGTCGTAGCGCAGCAGCTCTTCCACCGCCGCCGGCGCCAGGGCAGGATCTTTCCTCAGCTTCTCTTGTTGGTTCGGAAATGCGATCAGCGCGCGCAGCCCGTTGGCGATGTGGTGCGTCGTCGTCTCGTGGCCGGCAAAGAGCAGGATGACGCACGTGGCGACGAGCTCGTCTTCGCTCAGGCGCTCGCCACCGTCCTCCACCGCCACGAGCTCCGAGAGCAGGTCGGCCTGGGGCGCCGCGCGGCGCGCAGCGATCAGGTCGCGGAAGAGCTCGGCCATCTCGTGCGTCGCCGCCTCCGCGCGGCCGTATTTTTCCGGCGAGTCGCGCGTGCTGCCGATGAAGAGGGCCATCTCGTCGGAAAGGCGCTTCAGGCGCGCGAGCTCGCCGCGCGGCACGCCCAGCATGTCCATGATGACGAGCGCGGGCAGCGGGCCGGCGAAGTCGGCGATGAAATCGACCCGCTCGCGTCCCGCGAGGCCGTCCAGCAGCCAGCCCACCACGCTTTCCACGTTCGGCCGGCGCGCCTGCATGGAGCGCGTATGGAACACCTTGCTGGCCAGGCGCCGCAGCCGCGTATGGACCGGCGGGTCGCGAAAGACCATCCAGAGCGTGAGGACGCGAATGAGCTCCGCGATCCGTCCCGCCTCGGCGGGCGGCAGCTTGGCGAAGAACGGACGCAGGCGGTCCGACGACATGCCGTCGACATCCTCGCAGGCAGCGCGCACGTCCTCGTAGCGAGTGAGGACCCAGGCCTTGAGCCTTGGGCTCCAGTGCACGGGCTCCTCGTCGCGGAGCTGCCGATACAGCGGGAAAGGGTCTGCAAGGACCGCAGGATCGTTGGGGCGGTAATCGAGAGCGGGCACTAACTATTCCTCTCTTCCGTAAGGAAAAGGTAGTGAAAACAGCGACATGCTAATCACTTATGCTGCTACGCACAAATTTCTTGACTTCCTACAGTGGAAGCATAGAATTCGTTTTGTGCAGCGCACAACGACCGGCCAGGAAAGGCCGAGAGGCGCGAACCCAATTTAGCGAACTTCAGCAAGGAGCTGACAAATGTACGTGACCCCGGAACAGATTCAAGCCGCCAACAAGGCGAATGTCGAAACCGTCCTCGCCGTTGCCAACGCGCAGTTTGCCGCGCTCGAGAAGCTGGCGAACCTGCAGGCGGGCGCCGTCAAGAGCGCCTTCGAAGACTCCATCGCCAACACCCGCGCGCTGCTCGGCGCGAAGGACGTGCAGGAATTCGTGAGCCTGCAGAACTCGTTCGCCCAGCCGGCGATCGAGAAGGCGATCGCGTTCTCGAAGAGCATCTACGAAGTCGCCACGGAAGCCAACGCCGAGCTCAGCAAGGTCGCCGAGCGCCGCGTCGCCGAGTGGAACGAGAACTTCGTCTCGCTGCTCGACAAGGTCTCCAAGAACGCGCCGGCCGGCTCCGACGTCGCCGTCGCCGCGGTCAAGTCGATGCTCGCCGCCGCCAACTCGGCGTACGACAACCTGACCAAGGTCACCAAGCAGGCGACCGAGATCG
>JBLNDP010000072.1:0-14095 GCA_050261755.1 Clostridia bacterium | reverse complement strand
GCGGCCACCCAGCGGCTTGTCGCCTGGGCAGCGACCATGTATCGGCGGGCGAAGTACGCCGACAGCGCGCGCTGCGAGGCGTCGGGCGCCGGCGCCGCCGGCTCGGCGGCCTCGGCCTCGGCCGGTTGCGGCGCAGCGAGCGTCACTTCCGGCACGCAAGCTTCGGGCGCGAGCGCCGGCCGGGTGCCGGCGGCAAACAGCGTCCCGGCGAGCGCCGCGAGCGCCAATGCGGCAAGCACGGTACGGCTGGATGGGACTCTGGAGCTCAGGGAAGCGGACATCTCTCTTCTCCCGTCGCCAAGGGAGCATCGATGGTAGGCAGCCGGCGCCGCCTCCGGTATCGCCGCGGCCTGAAAGTCCTGTCGCAGCGCGACTACTTTCGGTCGGGTCGCTGCTACAGCCGGAACAGCGTCCGCGCGATAGTGCGCTCCGCTACGCCTCTCTATGATCGCCTCGCGTTGTCTCCAACAACGACTCGTTCGACGCGACAAAAGAGGAAGGACCCCCAATGAAGATCGTTGCTCTCGTCCTCGCCGGCGGCGCAGGAACCCGCCTCCATCCGCTGACTGCCGAGCACGCGAAGCCCGCCCTCGCCTTTGCGAGCGGCTACCGCATCGTCGACTTCGTCCTGAGCAACCTCGTCAACTCCAAGATCAACACCATCTACGTGCTGGCGCAGTACAAGCCGGCATCGCTCATCGCGCACATCGAGAACGCCTGGTCGCCGTGGTTCGCCGGCTCGCAAGGCCTGGTGAAGGTCCTGCTGCCGCGCTCCAACACGCTCGGCGGCACCTTCAAGGGCACCGCGGACGCGGTGTACCAGTACCTCGACGTGCTGCAAACGCACCAGCCCGACCTGGTCGCCGTCTTCGCCGCCGACCACATCTACCGCATGGACGTGCGGCAGATGGCCGCCTTCCACATGGAGCGCGGCGCCGAGGTGACGGTGGCCGCCGTGCCGGTGCCGCTCGAGACCGCTTCCTCCTTCGGCGTCATGACGGTCGACGGCCAGGGGCGCATCGCCGAGTTCCGCGAGAAGCCGCGCGATCCGGCGCCGATCCCGGGCCGCCCGAAACAGGCTTACGCCTCCATGGGCAACTACCTCTTCCACCCGCGCGCCCTCGAGCGCGTGCTTCACGAGGCTCGCCGGCGCGGCGACACGGACTTCGGGCGAGACGTGCTGCCGCGGCTCGCCGGGCGCGATCGCATCTACGCGTACGACTTCGCCGCGAACCAGGTGCCGGGCGTGCACGAGTTCGAGGAGCGCGCCTACTGGCGCGACGTCGGCACGCTGAGCGCCCTCGCCGCCGCGCAGCAGGACGCGCTCGGCGCGCGCCCGCGATTCAACCTCTGGAACCGCCGCTGGCCCATACGCGGGGAGCACGACGCCGCGCTGCTCGCCAAGCTGCGCGACTGGAAGGAGCGCGTGGCCGCGCCCGAGGCCGCCGAAGAGGCCGATCTCACGCCGGTTGGCGCGTGGCAAGCCTCAGGTAAAGATCTGCATAGCGACGAGCGGCTGCTTCCCAGCTGAAGTCGCGCGCCATGCCGGCGCGCTGCATCGTCCTCCAGCGCGTCGGGTCGCGATAGGCGGCGGCCGCGCGCCGCGCCGCGGCGGCGAGACCCTCGTCGAAGAGAAAGCCGGTCTTGCCGTCCTCGACGGTGTCCGCAAGCCCGCCGGTTGCGCGCGCGATCGGCGGGGTGCCGTAGCGCTGGCTGTACATCTGGTTGAGCCCGCAGGGCTCATAGCGCGACGGCATGAGGAAGATGTCGGCGCCCGCCTCGAGCAGGTGGGCGAGCCGCTCGCTGAAGCCGATGCGAACGCCTGCCCGCCGGGGATGCGCGGCCGAGAGCCGCTTCGCCGCCTCCTCCAGCTCGCGCTCCCCGGTGCCGACGAGGGCGAGCTGGCCGAGCTTGAGCAGCTCCGGCGCGGCCTCCAGGATCAGGTCCGTGCCCTTCTGCTGCGTCATGCGGCCCACGGCGGCGAAGAGCGGCACGTCGTCGTCGACCGCGAGCCCCATCTCCCGCTGGAACTCCCGCTTGTTCCTCCTCTTGCTCGAGAGGTCCCTGGAGCTGTACGTGGCGGCCAGGAACGGATCGGTCGTCGGATCCCACACGCTCGTATCCACGCCGTTCAGGATCCCGCTCAGCGCGTCGGCGCGGTGGCGCAGGATGCCGTCCATGCCGCAGCCGAACGCAGGCATGCGGATCTCCCGCGCATAGGTGGGGCTCACCGTCGTCAGCGCGTCGGCAGTCATCAGGCCGCCCTTGAGGAAGGACAGCCTTCCGTAGAACTCCAGGCCCTCGATGCCGAAGAGCCGCGGCGCGAGCTCAAGCGCGCCGAGAAGCGCGGCATCGAAGTTGCCCTGGAAGGCGAGGTTGTGGATGGTGAGCACGCTCGCGACGGGCGAGCCCTGCTCCCGGCAATAGACCGCCGCGAGCGCGGTCTGCCAGTCGTTGCAATGGAGCACATTCGGCCGCCAGTCGAGCGGCGATGCGTGCCCCGCTAGAAGCGCGGCCGCGCGGGAAAGGAGCCCGAAGCGAAGGGCGTTGTCCGGCCAATCTTTCCCGCGCTCGTCCTGATACGGGCCGCCGGGCCGGTCGTACAGCGCCGGGCAATCGAGCACGAGCAGGGGCACGCCGCTCTCCAGCTCGCCTTCGAGGAGCCGTGCCTCGAGTCCCAGGGCAGCGACGTGGCCGGCAAGACGCGTGGGCACGCCCCGGAGCACCCCGCGATAGCCCGGCAGCAGCACACGCACATCGACGCCGGCCTTGCGCAGCGCCGCCGGAAGCGCCGCCGACACGTCGGCGAGGCCGCCGGTCTTGGCGAGCGGGACGCATTCCGAGGTCGCGAAGAGCACGCTCGGGCAGGCAGGTCGGTCGGAGAGGTCCATGTGGAAAAAAAAGACCCCGGTAGGGGGACCGGGGTCAGATGCCTACATACGCACGAAGGGAGGGAGGTGCGTATGCAAGGGGGGAAAGAGGTTGGCGGCGCCCGGGGTCACCTTCCGGAAGGGGCCGACGATGCGCCGGCCGCCCGGGGCGCCGGCACGCGCTCGTAGGGGCCGGCCAGGGCGATGACCTTGGCCTCGCCGGGAAAATCTTTGGCGACCGGGATCTCGAGGCACACGGCGCCGTTCAGCGTGCGGCAGCCCAGCGCTCGCGCGAGCACGGGCTGCTGTTTCAGCGACTCGAGCTCGATGAAGCACGCGACGCGCGACGCGCCGCGGTTGTGGACGAGGCGGAAAGCGTGGACGGGACCGAAGGGCTCGCACAGCTGCAGCACAGCCTTCGTGAGCGAATAGAAGTCCCGCGCGTCACGCAGCCTGTCGATCAGGTCCGGTCTCATGGCGGAGCCATCGTAGGGTTGGCCCCTGCGGCCCGCTATCCACGAAAAGGTGATCCTCGTGTAGTAGGCGCACTACATCCCACGAGCCGGAAAAATCGCCGTCGAATCAGAGCACAAGGGCGACCGCCGCGGCGGTCAGGCAGGTTGCGAGCGTGCCGGCGGCGATGGACTTCATCCCAAGGCCGACGACCTCGCCTCGGCGCTCCGGGCACATGGTCCCGAGGCCGCCGATCATGATGCCCAGGCTGCCGAAGTTGGCGAAGCCGCACAGCGCATAGGTGAGCAGCAGCCGACTTCGCTCGGAGATGCCCTGCAGCTTCGCGAGGTCGACATAGGCGACGAGCTCGTTCACCACCGTCTTCGTGCCGAGGAGGCTCCCGGCCGGCTGCGCTTCGGCCCAAGGGATGCCCGCGAGCCAGGCGAGCGGCGCGAGCAGCCAGCCGAGCGCGCCCTGCAGCGTGTACGGAGCGATCAGCCCGTTCACGAGCGCCACCAGGGCGACGAACACCACGAGCATCGCCGCGATATTGACGAGGAGCTGCGCGCCTTCCAGCGTGCCGCGCGTCACCGCGTCCATGCTGCCGGAGGCCTCGGACTTGAACTCCAGCGCGCCGCCCGTCGGTGCCGTGCCCGGCGGCACCATGACGAAGGCGACGGCAAGCGCCGCCGGCGCCGAGAGGATGGAGGCGATGAGCAGGTGCGCGAGCGCGTCGGGCAGCACCGGCCCCAGGATCGCCGCGTACAGGAAAAGCACCGTGCCGGCGATCGAGGCCATGCCGCCGGTCATGATGGCGAAGAGCTCGCCGCGCGACACGTGCGCAAGGTAGGGCTTCACAAGGAGCGGCGCCTCCACCATGCCGACGAAGACGTTCGCGGCGGTGGAGAGTCCGACGACGCCGCCGACGCCCATGGCTTTTTCCAGGAGAAACGAAAGCGCTCGCACTACCGCGGGGAGGACGCGCCAGTAGAAGAGCAGCGCCGAGAGCGCGCTCATCACGAGGACGATCGGCAGCGCGCGGAAAGCGAGGACGAAATTCGACGCCGCGTCGCTCACGGCGAAGGGCTCCTTGCCGCCGCCCAGGTAGCCGAACACGAAGCTGGTGCCGGTTTGCGTCGCGCGCTCGAGCACGAGCAGCACGTCGTTGAGCGTCAGGAACGCCTGCTTCACCACAGGGACCTTGAGGAAGACCGCGGCGAGCGCGACGAGCAGTGCCATGCCCGCGAGCACCGCGCGCCACGGCACGGCGCGGCGATCTTCTCCCAGGAGCCAGGCCAGGCCGATGAGGCCCACCATGCCCGCGGCGGCATGCAGCGTTTCCCCCATTTCCGCAGTCTAAACGGCGCCGCTCGCCCGGCGCTTCCTAGGGAAAGACGCGGCCGATCTGCGCCTGGATGTCCAGGGCGGCGGCGCGAGGGTCCTTCGCGTCGCGGATCGGCCGGCCGACGACGATGTAGTCGGCCCCCGCGCGGAACGCCTCCTCCGGCCCCATGGTGCGCTTCTGGTCGTCGGCGGTTGCGCGAGGGCGAATTCCCGGCGTCACACGCAGGAGCCGCGCGCCCAGCTCGTCGCGGATGCGCGCGGCCTCGAGCGGAGAGCAGATGACGCCGTCGGCACCGGACTGCGCGGCGATGCGTGCGCGATCCAGCACGAGCTCGGCCACCGTCTTGGTGGCGCCCATCTCGGCCAGGTCCGAGTCGTCGAAGCTCGTCAGCACGGTGACGCCGAGGAGCTTCATCGCCCCCTTCTCCGCCGCCGCCGCCTGCAGCACGGAGCGATGCGCATGCACCGTGAGGAACGCCGCGCCGGAGCGCGCGACGTTTGCCGTGGCGCGTCGAACCGTCTCCGGGATGTCGAAGAGCTTGAGGTCGGCGAAGACCTTGCTGCCGCGCGCCGTGAGCCAGCGAATGAGGTCGAAGTAGCCCTCCGCCGAGAAGAGCTCGAGGCCGACCTTGTAGAAGCGCACGGCGTCTCCCAGCGCTTCAGCGAGGGCGCGCGCGTCCTGCGCCGTGGGCACGTCGAGCGCGACGATGAGCCGCTCGCTGCGGGGAAGGGTCATGCCGCCTGCCTCCTGGTGAAGTCGCGCAACGATAGCGCGAAATCCTCCTTGAGCACCCCGCCCGCCGCCGAGTCGTAGACGAATACGCGAAACACGTCGCCGACCGTGAGCGAGTCGGCGTCGCGCGCGAGCACCCAGCCCTCGCGCTCGGCGCGCGTGACCCAGCCCTCCCGCGCGGCGCGCTCGAGGATCTGCTCGCATTCGTACGGCAGCAGGCGCGCCTGCCGCGCGAGGTGGCGCAGCGGCTCCACGCGGCCGTCCTCGTGCGCGCGCACGAGCGCCGAGAAAAGCGCGAGCGCCTCGAGGAACTGGTGCCCCTGCGGGCGCTCGCGGCCGATGCGGTAGCCGGGCAGCATGGCCGTGAACACGGCCCCCGCGAGCACCACGACCCAGGAGACGTAGAGCCAGACGAGGAAGATCGGCACGGTGGCGAAGGCGCCGTAGATCAGCCGATAGGTCGGCACGCGGCTCAGGTACAGGGCGAAGCCGCGCTTGGCGAGCTCGAAGGCGATGCCGGCGAGGATGGCGCCGATCACCGCGTGGCGCAGCTCGACCTGGCGGAACGGCACGATCGCATAGAGGAGGCCCAGCGCGATGCAGGTGAAGAGGAACGGCAGGATGCCGAGGAGCGTGTTCGCGAGCGCGTCGAGGTTGAACTTGCCCAGCGAGGCGGCGACGACATACGAGGTCATGGAGAGGCTGATGCCGATGAGCATCGGCCCGAGGGTGATCAGGCCCCAATAGACGAACGCCCGCTGCAGCATCGAGCGGCGCCTCTGCACGCGGAAGATCCGGTTCATGGCGTTGTCGATGGTGAGCATCAGCATGAGCGCCGTCACCATGAAGCCGATGAGGCCGATCGCCGTCAGGCGCGCCGCGTTGGCCGCGAAGGCGTCGAGCATGTCCATGACCGGACGCACGGCGCGCGCGTCCGGAAGGAAGTTGTGCACGAGGAAGGAGCGCAGCGCGTCCACCGCCTGCGCGAACACGGGGAAGGCGCTGGCGATGGCGAGGGCGACGGTGAGCAGCGGCACGAGCGAGAGGAGCGTCGTGTAGCTCAGGCTGCCCGCGGTCTGCAGCGCGCGCTCCTCCCGGAAGCGGCGGGCCACGGAAGTCGCGAAACCGTACAGCGCCCGCCAGCCGGTCATCATCGAGGCCCTATCATAGCGCCATGGACATCCTCGTCCTCTACTACTCCGTCGGCGGCTCGGTGCGCCGCATGGCGGAGCTCATCGCCGAGGGCGTCGAGCATGTGCCCGGGGCGGCCGCGCGCCTGCGCACGGTGCCGAAAGTCTCGCCCTCCACGGAGGTTGCCTCGCCGGCGGTGCCGGACAAAGGCGCGCCCTACGCCGAGCTTTCCGATCTCGAGGAATGCGGCGGCCTCGCCCTCGGCAGCCCGACCCGCTTCGGCAACATGGCGGCGCCGCTCAAGCACTTCCTCGACGGCACGGGCCTCCTCTGGCAGCGGGGCGCCCTGGCCGGCAAGCCCGCATGCGTCTTCACTTCCACCGCGAGCCTGCACGGCGGGCAGGAGACGACCCTCGTGTCGATGATGCTGCCGCTCCTGCACCACGGCATGCTGGTCATCGGGCTTCCCTATACGCAGCCGGAGCTCAACGCGACCCGCGCGGGCGGCACGCCGTACGGCGCGAGCCACTTCGCCGGCATCGGCGACGACCGGCCGGTGGAAGGAGAGGAGCGCCTGCTCTGCCTGGCGCAGGGGAAGCGGCTCGCCGAAGTCGCGCTCAAGCTTGCCAAGTAGGACCGCCCTGCAGCTCGTCGCCGTGGCGAGCCTCGCGGCGCTCGTCCTCCTCTGCCTCGCCTGGGAGCTCTGGCTCGCACCGCTTCGCCCGGGTGGCTCGCTCATGGCGCTGAAGGCCTTGCCTCTTCTTCTTCCGCTGCGGGGCCTCTGGCAAGGACGACGCTATACCTACCAGTGGTCGAGCATGCTCATCCTCGCCTACCTCGCCGAGGGAGCAACGCGCGCGGCGAGCGAGCATGGCACGTCGCAGTTCCTTGCCGCGCTGGAAGCGCTGCTGAGCGCCCTCTTCTTCGCCGCCGTCGTGACCTACGCGCGCGTCACACGGCCGACGCGTGCATGAACGTATAGTCCTTTTATGTACCGCCAGGCGGTCGGCCACGCCACCTATCGCTTCGCCGGCTTGAGGGAGCTGCTGGCCAAGGCCAGCCCGCATCGCTCGGGCGACGTGCTCGCGGCGGTGGCGGCGGCGAGCGCCGCGGAACGGATGGCGGCCCGCCTCGCGCTCGCCGACGTGCCGCTCAAGTCGTTCCTCGACGAAGCCATCATTCCCTACGAGGCCGACGAAGTCACGCGCCTGATCTTCGATCACCACGACGCCGCCGCGTTCGCCCCTGTCGCCAGCTTGACGGTGGGCGACTTCCGCGAGTGGCTGCTGTCCGATTCCGCGACGAGCGAGGCGCTCGCGGCGGCGAGCCGCGGCATCACGCCCGAGATGGCGGCCGCCGTGTCCAAGCTCATGCGCAACCAGGACCTCATCCTCGCCGCGCGCAAGTGCCGGGTCGTGACGCGCTTTCGCGACACGATCGGCCTTCCCGGCCGGCTAGCCGTGCGCCTGCAGCCCAACCATCCCACGGACGACGCGCGCGGCATCGCCGCCTCGATCCTCGACGGGCTGCTTTACGGCTGCGGCGACGCGGTGATCGGCATCAATCCCGCCGGCGACGGCCTCGCCGCCTTCACGCGGCTGTGGCAAGCGCTGGACGAGCTCATCCGCCGGCTCGAGATCCCGACGCAATCCTGCGTGCTGACGCACGTGACGAACCAGATCCGGGCGATCGAGGCGGGCGCGCCGGTCGACCTGGTGTTCCAGTCGATCGGCGGGACGGAGGCGACCAACAAGTCCTTCGGAATCTCGCTGCGCCTGCTGGAAGAGGCGAGGCAGGCAGCGCTTTCGCTCAAGCGCGGCACCGTGGGAAACAATGTCATGTACTTCGAGACCGGCCAGGGCAGCGCCCTTTCTGCGGGCGCGCACTGGGACTGCGACCAGCAGACGCTCGAGGCGCGCGCCTATGCGGTGGCTCGGCACTTCGAGCCGCTGCTCACGAACAGCGTCGTCGGCTTCATCGGCCCCGAGTATCTCTACGACGGCAAGCAGATCGTGCGCGCGGGGCTCGAGGACCACTTCTGCGGCAAGCTGCTCGGCGTCCCGCTGGGCGTCGACGTCTGCTACACGAACCACGCAGAGGCCGACCAGGACGACATGGACGGGCTGCTCACCCTTCTCGGCGCGGCGGGCGTCACGTTCGTCATGGGCGTCCCTGGCGCCGACGACGTGATGCTGAACTATCAAAGCACGTCCTTCCACGATGCGCTCTACGTGCGCGAGGCGCTCGGCCTGCGTCGAGCGCCCGAATTCGAGGCCTGGCTCGAGAAGATGGGGCTGGCCGACGACCAGGGCCGGCTGCTTCCTCCCGCGCCGGATAACCGGCTCCTTCTTGAAGCCCGCGCGGCCTGATGCATGGGCGGCGCTCCGGCGCCATACGCCCGCGCGTGTCGCGCTAGGTCGCGCCGGCGTTTCGCTGCCGACGCGCGAAGTGCTCGCCTTCGGTCTCGCGCACGCGCGGGCGCGCGATGCGGTCCACGAGACGCTGGACGTCGAGCAGCTGTGCTCGCGGCTGGCCGACCTCGGCTTTTCGCCTGCGCTCGCGCGAAGCCGCGCCGCCGATCGCGCCACTTACCTCACCCGCCCCGATCTCGGCCGCCATCTCGCCGATGAGGTGGCGCTTTCTGGCGAGGCGGAAATCGCCGTGGCGATCGAGGACGGCCTCTCCGCCGTCGCGGTGCAGCGCCACGCTGTACCGCTGCTGGAAGCGCTCGTGGCGCTGGACGAATGCTGGAAGCGCGCCGCCGTCGTCATCGCCACGCAGGGCCGCGTGGCGCTCGGCGACGAGATCGGCGAGCGCCTGAAGGCGCGGCTGGTCGTTGTGCTCATCGGCGAGCGGCCCGGCCTGTCTTCGCCGGACTCGCTTGGCGTCTACCTCACCTACGCTCCAAGGCCAGGCCGCAGCGACGCCGAGCGCAACTGCATCTCGAACATCCGCCCCGAGGGTCTGTCCTATGCCGACGCGGCGCGCAGCCTCGATTGGCTCGCCAAGGCGGCCCTCGCCCGCGGGATGACTGGCGTCGCGCTCAAGAACGATTCAGGCGGGGAGCTCGCCCCGCCCTAAAGCCGCCTCAGCTCTGCTGTAGAAGCCGTTTTGCGGCGGCGTAGATCGGCACTTCGATGAGCGCGCCGTCGACCTTCGCCCGCTCCCTGCCCGCCGCGCGCGCCTTCTCGAAGGCGGCCACGATCCGTCCGGCTTTCTTGAGCTCCTTCCTGGAAACGGAAAAGATTGCATTGATCGCCTTGGCGTGGCTGGCGTCGACCAGGCTTTTCATGCGGTAGCCCAGCTTCTTGGCGTACCGGGCATCCGCCACGGCGCCTTTGACGTCGCTGAAGGTGTACGGCGCATCGATGGCCTCGACGCCGGCCGCGCGGCATTCGATGAGGAAGCGCGAGCGGACGTAGGCAAGCTCCTCGCCGCTTCGCGAGCGCACGGTGCCGAGGTCGGCGACCATGTCCTCGCTCGCGACGAGCAGCGCGGAAACCCGGCGACTTGCCTTGGCGATGTCATGCGCGCGACGCAGGCCGGCGGCCGACTCGATGTTGGGCACGAGGTCCGCCTCACCGCCCGTCGCGTGCTCAAGCTCGACCACCTGCTCGGGCGTATCGACCTTGGACATGAGCACGACATCGGGCTTTGCGGGGAGCACGCCCTGCAGGTCCGCTCGACCATCGCCGGAAAGCGGATTGATCCGTACCGCGGCAATGGCGCCCGCCGCCCTCCAGCTGTCGAACGCGTTTCTCGAAAGCAGCCGGGCGCGCTCGCGCAGCGGCGGCGGCGTGAAGTCCTCGAGCTCGAGGATGATCACATCCGCGCCGCTCGCCGCGGCCTTCCGGTGCGCGGCCTCGTCGGCGCCCGCGACGAAGAGCCAGGTCCTGCGGCGATTCACGCCGGCCCGGAGCCGCGCGAGGGAAAGCGCGCCGAGCCGTAGCGGATGATCAGCGTCGAGAGGCAGAGAAGCAGGATCGCGCCCGAGATCATCACGATTCCCCAGTCCGGCCGGTTGTGGGTGGCCTGGATGTCCGAGATCATCATGCGCGTGAGCGCCGTGATCGCGACGTAGATGAGGAAGCGCACCGGCATGTGGTTGGTCTTGAAATAGATGCCGACCATCGCGCCCAGCTCGAGATAGATGAAGAGCAGCAGGATGTCGTCGATCGGCGCATGACCCTTGGCGGTCATGCCGATGAACGTGTACACCGCCGACCACACGATGGCCGCGCCGATGGCGAACAGCGCGAGGTAGTGGAAGCCGTCGACCAGCAGGCTCCCCACCACCTCCGCCATCCGGTTCATGCGCTGGCGCGCCGCGTCGGTGCTCTCGAGTGTCGTCATGCCGCCCCCTTTTGGGGCAACTATAGCCCAGCCGCGGGAGGCTTCAGATCTTCCCGTACTGGGGGTTGACGCGCTCCGCCTTGCTCGCCAGCTTGTTCAGCGCCGAGAGATAGGCCTTTGCCGAGGCGATGATGATGTCGGTGTCCGCGCCCACGCCGTTGACGATGCGCCCGCCCTTGGAGAGGCGCACCGTCACCTCGCCCTGCGACTCGGTCCCGGTCGTGACCGCGTTCACCGAGAAAAGCAGCAGCTCGGCGCCGCTCTTCGCGACCGTCTCGATCGCCTTGAAGACGGCGTCGACCGGGCCGTCGCCCTTGGCTTCGGTCTTCTTTTCCTTGCCCCCTTCCGACACCGTGAGCTTCGCGGAGGGCTTCTCGCCCATGCCGCTTTCCTGGTGGAGCGTGACGAGCTTCCAGACCTCCTGGTCCGGCGCGCCCGCTTCCTGCGCCACCAGCGCCTGGAGGTCCTCGTCGAAGATCTCCGCCTTCTTGTCCGCCAGGTCCTTGAAGCGCTGGAAGGCCTTGTTGTAGCCCTCCTCGCTGTCGAGCTCGATGCCGAGCTCCTTGAGGCGCTGCTTGAAGGCGTTGCGGCCGGAGAGCTTGCCGAGCACGATCTTGTTCGTGCTCCAGCCCACGTCCTCGGCGGTCATGATCTCGTAGGTCTCGCGCGCCTTCAGCACGCCGTCCTGGTGGATGCCCGAGGCGTGCGCGAAGGCGTTGGCGCCCACCACCGCCTTGTTCGGCTGCACGACGAAGCCGGTGATCTGCGACACGAGGCGCGAAGTGGGCACGATGTGCCGCGCATCGATGCGCGTCTTCAGGTCGAAGAAATCCTTCCGGGTCCGCACCGCCATGACCACCTCCTCCAGCGAGGTGTTGCCCGCCCGCTCGCCCAGGCCGTTGATGGTGCATTCGATCTGGCGCGCGCCGCCGATCTTCACCGCGGCGAGCGAGTTGGCCACCGCCATGCCGAGGTCGTTGTGGCAATGGACGGACCAGACCGCCTTGTCCGAATTGGGAACGCGGGCTCTCAGGTCGCGGATGAAGGCGCCGAATTGCTCGGGCACCGCATAGCCGACGGTATCGGGGACGTTGATGGTCGTCGCGCCCTCCTTGATGACCGCTTCCAGGACGCGGCAGAGGAAGTCGATGTCGGAGCGGCTGCCGTCCTCGGGAGAGAACTCGACGTCCGGGCAGTGGTTCTTCGCGAAGCGCACCGAGAGCTTCGCCTGCTCGAGCACCTGCTCCGGCGTCATGCGCAGCTTCTTCTCCATGTGCAGCGCGCTCGTGGCGATGAAGGTGTGGATGCGCCACGGGCCCTTCGCCACCTTGAGCGCGTCGATGCCGCGCTGGATGTCGCGGTCGTTCGCGCGGCACAGGCCGGCGACGACCGAATCCCGCACCACGCCGGCGATCGCCTGCACCGCCTCGAAGTCGCCGTTGGACGAGGCCGGGAACCCCGCCTCGATCACGTCGACCTTCATCCGCTCCAGGGCACGGGCGATGCGCAGCTTCTCGTCCTTCGTCATGGACGCGCCCGGGCTCTGCTCGCCGTCGCGCATGGTGGTATCGAAGATGATCAAGTGGTCATTGCTCATGGCACTTCCCTGGAAAAGGATGCATTTGTCCCTCTCTGACCTTGTGGGCCAGACGGGTCGATGCTCGGATTGTGGGGTAGGGGATTTAGCGCGCGGGGCGCAGCAGCAGGCCGCCCAGCGCGAGGAGCGCCAGGGAGAGGAGCGACGAAAGCTTGGCCTGTTGCATGGGAGCGACTATAGCGCAAGACGGCGATTCCGGCCAATAGGGCGTTTCTAGGCCTTTTCCCGACATGCCGGCCGCCCGGGGACGGCTTATGATGGCGCGCCGCAACGACCGGAGGAGGCGCTGCGTCATGCAATCGGTGCTGAGGGGAAACAGGCTGGCGAACGCGTGGGTGGCGCTGCTCGCCGCCGTGCTCGTCTTCCTCGTCGCCTACCCGATCGCGATGCTGCTGGTCGGCGCGCTGACCGAGACCAACCCGGTCGTCGAAGGCCTCGCCAACCTCCATCCCTCGGCGGCGAACTTCGTCAAGGTCCTCAGCAACTCGAACGTCGGCGAAGCGCTGGTCAACTCGCTCATCGTCTGCGCCGGCGGCACGGCGCTCGCGGTCGCCATCGGCCTCGCCTTTTCGTGGATCGTGGTGCGTACGGACACCCCCGGCAAGCGCTTCATCGCCGCGGCGAGCGTCCTGCCGCTCTTCGTTCCGCCGCTTGTCGCGGGCGTCGCGTGGGTGATCCTGGGCTCGCCCAAAACCGGGCTCCTCAACACGTTCCTCAAGTGGATGGGCATCGACTGGCGCTTCGACTTCTACACGATGGGCGGGATGGTCTTCATCTTCGGCATCTACTACGCGCCCTACGTCTATATGTTCACGTCCTCGGCGCTGCGCAACATGGACCCCAGCCTCGAGGAGTCGGCGGAGGTCTCGGGCGCGAGCCCGCTCGCGACGATGCTCACCGTGACCTTCCCGCTGATCGCGCCGGCGATCATCTCCGGCATGCTGCTCTCCTTCGTCGTGATGCTCGGCATCTACGGCATCCCGGCGGTGCTCGGGGCGCCGGCGAACATCGACGTGCTGACCACCTACATCTTCAAGCTGACCAACTGGTCGCCGCCGCTCTACAACACCGCCGCGGCCGTCGCCGTGGTGCTCATGGTGGTCGCCGGCGTGCTGGTCTACCTGCAGCAGAAGGTCATCTCCGGGCGGAGCTACACGACGGTCGCCGGCAAGGCGTTCCGGCCTCGCAGCCTGCGCCTCGGGCCGTGGCGCTGGGTCGCGCTCGCCGCCGCGCTCGCCTACCTCTTCCTCGTCGTCGTGCTGCCCACCGCCGCGCTCGTCGTCGCGGCGTTCCGGAAGTTCCTCTTCTTCCGGGACTTCGCGAGCCTCTTCGACTGGAAGCAGTACTCGCTGCAGCACTTCCACAGCATCTTCGACAACCCCCTCACCATGCGCTCGATCTGGAACACGCTGGAGGTCGGCGTCATCACCGCGCTCCTCGGCGGGCTGCTCGCGTTTGCGCTGGGCTACACAATCCACCGCACGAGCGTCAAGGGCCGGCGCACGCTGGACATCCTCGCCACGCTGCCCGTCGCGATCCCGGGCCTGGTGATCGGGGTGGCCTACCTGTGGGCCTGGATCGGCATCCCGGGCGGCCTGTACGGCACGATCTGGA
>JBLNDP010000071.1:0-8619 GCA_050261755.1 Clostridia bacterium | reverse complement strand
CTCGAGTACATCTTCCGCCGCACGGGCTCGCTCACGGTGGCCGGCGGGTACGCGGCGGCCTTCGTGCGCACGCGCGCGGAGCTCTCGCGACCGGACGCGCAGATCTACTTCATCAATTTCTCGGCGGCCGAGCGCGGCGGCAAGCTCCATCCGCACTCGGGCTTTACCGTCTCGGTGTCGCAGCTGCAAGTGGAGTCGCGCGGCTCGTGCCACATCCGCAGCGGCGATCCACGGGCGGCGCCGGCGATCCGGTACAACTACCTCGCCACCGAGAACGACCGCCGGGTCATGGTCGAAGGGCTCAAGATCGCGCGGCGCATCGCCCGCGCGCCGGCCATGCAACCCTACGTCATCGACGAGTTTCTTCCCGGCGAGAGGGTGCAGAGCGACGCCGACTGGCTCGCCTTCTGCCGCGAGGCCGGCGGCACCGTGTTCCATCCGACCTCGACCTGCCGCATGGGCACCGTCGTCGACGAGCGCCTGCGCGTCAAAGGCCTCGGCGGCCTGCGGGTCATCGACGCTTCGGTGATGCCCGCGGTGCCGTCCGGGAATACCAACGCCGCCGTCTTCGCCATCGCGGAGAAAGGCGCGGAGCTGGTGCGGGCCGGACAGTAGAATTTCCCGCTTCATGTGGGAGCTTTCCTCGATCGCGCTCGGCGGGCTGGCCGTGCTCTTCTGGCTCGACAGCCTGAAGGCGCGCGAGCGCGCGCTCAAGGCCGGACGCTCCGCGTGCGAGCGCTATTCGCTGCAGTTCCTCGACGACACGGTCGCCTTCGCGCGCCTGCGCCTCGCGCGCAACGAGGACGGCGAGCTGCGCATCTCGCGCACCTATACGTTCGAATTCTCCGACACGGGCAACAACCGCCGCCACGGGGCGATCGTCATGCTCGGCGGCGAGTTGCAGGATCTGCGGCTGGAGCCTTACCCGGTCCAATGAGCGGTCCGATGAACCTTCCGATGAGCGGTCGATGAGCGAGTCCTGGCACGCCGCGCGGGTGGTCGAAAACCGCCACTGGACGCCGGCGCTCTTCTCGCTGCGCGTCGAAGGGGCGCCGCTTTCCTTCGAGGCCGGCCAGTTCGTGCGCATTGCGCTCGACATCGACGGCCAGCGCGTCGCCAGGCCCTTCTCGTTCGTCAACCCGCCGCAGGACGCGCTGCACGAGTTCTACGGCATCGTCGTGCCGGAGGGGCTGCTGTCGCCGAGGCTCGGAAGCCTCGCACCGGGCGACACGCTCTACGTCGCACCCAATCCGGCCGGTTTCCTCGTGCTCTCCGAAGTGCCGGATGCCGACGCGCTCTGGCTCATTGCCACCGGGACCGGCATCGCGCCGTTCCTGTCGATCCTGCGCACCGAGGCGCCGTGGAAGCGTTTCAAGACGGTTGTCCTCGTGCACGCCGCCCGGCATGCCGCGGAGCTCGTCTATCGTGACGTCCTGGAGGACGTCGCGCGGAGCAGGGGCGGGCAGTTCCGCTACGTGAGCATGGTGAGCCGCGAGGCCCATCCCGGATCCCTCGCCGGCCGCATCCCGGCTGCGATCGCCGACGGCCGGCTGGAGGCGCAGGCGCGGGCGCGCCTCGACCCGAGCACGCATGCGATGCTCTGCGGCAACCCGGACATGCTGAGGGACGCGCAGGCTGTGCTCGCGGCACGCGGCATGCGCAAGCATCGCCGGCGGACGCCCGGCCACGTCACGGTGGAAAGCTTCTGGTGAGCCGATTCCTGCGCGGCACGGCGCTCGCCGTGATTTTTTTCCTGCTCGCGGGCTGCTCGACGATGCGCCTCGCGTACGACAACGCCGATGCCTTCGTGCGCTGGCGGGCCACGAGCTACCTCGACCTGCACGGCGAGGCGATGGACGAGCTCAACGACCGCATCGACGCCTTCCATGCGTGGCACCGCGCGCAGGTCCTGCCCCAGTACGCCCGCCTCGCGGGCGAAGCGGCCGCGCGCGTCGCCGACGGCCGGATCACCCCGGAGGATATTGTTTGGGGGTACGATTCCTTCATGGCGCAGGTGCGGTACAGCCTGCGCGAGGCGGCGGAGCGCATTGCCCCGCTCCTCGACCGGCTGACGCCGGAGCAGGTGCGGCACCTGGAGGAACGCTTCCGCGACGACAACCGGAAGTTCGCAAGGGAGAACATGGCCGGCAGCGAGGAGGACCGTCGCAGCCTGCGCTTCAAGCGCACGCGCGAGCGGCTCGAGGAGTGGCTGGGGCGCTTGTCTGATGCGCAGCTCGAGCGCGTGCGCCGCTTTGCCGACGAGACGCCGCTTTTCGACGAGCTGCGCGACCGCGAGCGCAAGCGCCTGCAGGCCGGCTTCCTCGAGATCGTGCGCGCCCGCGAAGCACGCCGACGGCTGCCGGAAGCCGCGGCGAACTGGACGCGCGGGCGCGACCCGGCCTACACCGCGGCGAGCGACGGCTTCCGCCGCGCTTACTTCGCGCTGCTCGCCGAGCTCGACCGCGGCCTGAGCGGCGAGCAGCGCGCGCATCTCGTCGCCCGGCTGCGCGGCTTCGCCGACGACTTCCAAGAGCTGGCGGCGGCGCGATGAACGATCCCCGCCCCGCGGAAGGCGCGCTGCTCGAGCAGCAGGCGGCGAGCTACGCCGGCCGCACGCGCTATACGCAGCTCGAGTACGAGGCGCTGCTCGCCAACCTGGCGGTCGGCATCGCCTTCACGCGCGAGCGCAAGTTCTTCCTCTGCAACCCGCGCTTCGCCGAGATGTTCGGCTGGAAGCCGGAGGAGCTCATCGGTCAGTCCGGCGAAGTGGTGTATTCGAGCAGCGAAAGCTACGCCGCCCTGGCGCAGATCGCGGTGCCGCTGCTCACCGCGGGGCAGCAGCTCGACCTCGAGTGGGAGATGCGCCGCAAGGACGGCTCGACCTTCCTCGCCCGCCTCGTCGCCAAGCCGATCGACGCGCAGAACACCCAGCACGGGACGGTGTGGATCGTCGAGGACATCACCGGGCGGAAGGCGCAGGCGAACGAGCTGCAGCGGCTGCTGCGCGAGCAGGAGGCCATCCTGGGCGGGGCGTCCATCGGCATCGTCTTCCTGCGCGACCGGCGCATCGTGCGCTGCAACCGGCGCTACGAGGAGATGTACGGCTACGAGCCCGGCACCATGGTGGGCCTGGAGACTTCGGGACTCTACGCCAATCCGGACGACGAAACGAAGGTGCAATTTGCCTATGCCCAGCTCGCACGCGGGCAGACCTCGCGCCGCATCCTGCTGAGCAAGCGCAAGGACGGCAGCACGTTCTGGATGCGCGCCGACGGGCGTGCCGTCGAGCCGCAGGACCCGATGCGCGGCTCGGTATGGATCGTCGACGACATCACGGAGCAGCGGCGCAGCGAGGAAGAGCTACAGCGGGTCCTGGCCGAGCAGCACGCGCTCCTCAACAACGTCGTCGTCGGCATTCACTTCACCCGCGACCGCAAGACGGTGCGCTGCAACCGGCGCTACGAGGAGATGTTCGGCTACGAGCCCGGGGCAGCGGTCGGCGCCCCGACGCGCGACATGTATTTCACCCAGGAGGAGTGGGAGAAGCTCGGCGCCCACCTGCCCGATATCGACCTCGGCCGCACCCACACCCGCGAGCAGTGGCTCAGGCGCCAGGACGGCTCGGGCTTCTGGTGCCGCATCAGCGGCCGCGCGGTCGAGCCGGGCAACCCGGCGAAGGGCTACGTGTGGCTCCTCGAGGACGTCACCGAGCGCAAGCGCGCCGACGAGTCCGTGCAGCGCCTCGTGCGCGAGCAGGACGCGCTCATGCAGAACGCGCTCATCGGCATCATCTTCGTCAAGGAGCGCACCGTCCTGCGCTGCAACCGGCGCTTCGAGCAGATCTTCGGCTACGAGGCCGGCGAGCTGCTGAACCGCACGACCCGCTTCATGTATCCGAGCGACGAGAACTACCACGGCCGCGGCGACGCGATCTACGAGGAGCTGTGGGCCGGGGCGACGCCGCACATCGAGCGCGAGTACGTGCGCAAGGATGGCTCGCGCATCTGGTGCTCCGTCTCGGGCCGCGCGGTGCAGCCGGGCGACCCGTCGCAGGGCGCCGTATGGCTCTTCGAGGACATCACCCAGGAGCGCGAGGCGGAGGAGCGCGTGCAGCGCGCGCTCGCGGAGCAGGAGCTCATCCTCGACAACGCCACCGTGGGCATCGCCTTCGTGCGCGAGCGCAAGATCCAGCGCTGCAACCGCTTCCTGGAGGAGATGGTGGGCGCCGGGCCGGGCGAACTCGTCGGCAAGTCGACGGCGCTGCTCTTCGCCTCGCGCAGCGAGTGGCGCCGGGCCGGCGAGCTCGCGTACTCGAGCACGGCGCCCGGCGGCACGCACGAGACGGAGGAGCGCTTCAAGCGCCTCGACGGCAGCCTGTTCCGCTGCCGCTCGCGCGGCCGGCGCATCGACGTCGGCGAGGGCCCCGACCAGGAATGGATCTGGAGCTTCGAGGACGTGACCGCCGAGCGCGATGCGGAAGCGCGTGCGCGCGCCGCATTGGGGGCGCTGGAGCGGGCCGTGACGGAGCGCACCGCCGAGCTCAAGTCGGCCAACGAGCGGCTCGAGCAGGAGGTCGTGGAGCGCAAGGTAGCCGAGCAGCGCGCGCAGCACCTCGCCGACCATGACGCGCTCACCGGCCTGCCGAATCGCCGCCTGCTGGAGGACCGCCTCACGCAGGCGCTCGCGCTCTCCTACCGCAACCGCCGGCAGACGGCGGTGATGTTCGTCGATCTCGACCGCTTCAAGACCATCAACGATTCGCTCGGGCATTCGGTCGGCGACGTCCTGCTCAAGGAGGTGGCGAGCCGGCTGGTGAAGCAGCTGCGCGTGGTCGACACGATCTGCCGCACCGGCGGCGACGAGTTCGTGGTCGTGCTGCCGGAGATCAAGCGCGCCGCCGACGCGGCCGGCGTGGCGCAGAAGATCATCGAGACCCTGTCGCAGCCCATCCGCGTGGAGGAGCGCGAGCTCACGGTGACGCCCTCCATCGGCATCTCCGTGTTCCCGGACGACGGGCGCGACGCCGAGACGCTGATCCGCAACGCCGACGCCGCCATGTACCACGCCAAGGAGATGGGGCGCGCCAACGCCCAGTTCTTCACCGAGCAGATGAACCTCACGGCCTCGCGGCGGCTCTCGCTCGAGAACGACCTGCGCCGCGCCATCACCCGGGGCGAGCTGCGCGTGCACTTCCAGCCCATCGTCGACGCCAATACCGGCAAGGTGGCCGGGCACGAGGCGCTCGTGCGCTGGCAGCACCCGGAGCGGGGGCTCATCTATCCGGCCGAGTTCATCGGCGTGGCGGAGGAGACAGGCCTCATCCTCAAGATCGGCGAGTGGATGCTCATGGAGGCCTGCCGCTGGGCCACGTTCATCGGCGTCGAGCGCGGCTTGCCGGTGTCGGTGAACCTGTCGGCGCGCCAGTTCAACGACCCGCGCCTCGTGGCGATGGTCGCGAAGGCCCTTTCGGAAACCGGGCTCCCGGCGCACCTCCTCGAGCTCGAGATCACCGAGTCCACCGCCATGCAGCAGACCGACGCGACCATGGCCACGCTGAAGAAGCTGAAGGAGCTCGGCGTATCCATCGCCCTCGACGACTTCGGCACCGGCTACTCGAGCTTCTCCTATCTCAAGCTCTTTCCCGTCAACACGCTCAAGAT
The DNA here is from genome assembly GCA_050261755.1 of Clostridia bacterium. GTDB lineage: Bacteria > Pseudomonadota > Gammaproteobacteria > Burkholderiales > SG8-39 > SCGC-AG-212-J23. The sequence continues at coordinate 2,959 of JBLNDP010000071.1, read as the reverse complement.
CGACCGCTCCTTCATCGCCGACGTGGAGAACGACGGCGACCACCGGGCGATCGTCGCCGCGATCATCGCCCTCGCCCAGGTGCTCAACCTGCGCGTCGTCGCAGAGGGCGTCGAGACGGAGGGCCAGAAGCAGTTCCTGCGCGGCTTCGGCTGCGAGCGGGTGCAGGGCTACCTGACGGGCAAGCCGCTCGACGCGGACAGCGCGGCGAAGGAATACCTCTAGCGCTGCAGGTGTTCGACGTGCATCCGGCCTGGTCGGCAGGCCGTATAGCGGGCATCACTAACGATCGGGAGCGCCCATGAAAACTTTCGCACGCCTTTCAGCAGTCCTCTTCGTCGCAGTCGCCGGCTCGGCGAGCGCCGCCGGCGATCCCGGCGGCAGCTCGGTGGCGCCGCCCAAGGACCCGGTGCTGGAGAAGGTCGCCGAGGCCACGCGGGTGCATGACTGGACGGCGGCGCAGGCCGTGCTGCGCGACGCCGTCGCGCGCCAGCCGCGCAATGCCGACTACCACAACCTCTACGCGTACACCGTCCGCAAGGGGCCGAATCCCGACATGAGCCTCGTCTTCAAGGAATACAACGCGGCGCTCGAGATCGATCCCAAGCATCGCCAGGCGCACGAGTACCTCGGCGAGGCCTACCTGATGGTCGGCAACGTCGCGAAGGCGAGGGAGCACCTCGCCCAGCTCGACAAGCTGTGCTTCTTCCCGTGCAGCGAGGAGGCCGACCTCAAGAAGGCGATCGCCGACTATGAGACCAAGCAGGCGGCGAAGTAGGGCTAGCCGCCGAGCTTGCGCAGGGCCTTGCCAAAGTAGCGCCCCTCGACCTTCGCCCTCAGCAGGGCCAGCTTCTTCGCGCCCTGCTGGCGAAGGTCGGCCGGCGCCAGGCCGGCGTTCTTCAGGATCCGGTTGGCCATCCGCTCTTCCTCGGGCACGAGCGCGTCGTCCTCGAGGTCGAGCGGGCGGCCTTCGCCCGGCAGGCCGGCGAATTCGCCTTTCGAGACCGCCTCGGCGATCTTGCGCTCCGCGAGGAGCTCCAGCGCAAGCATTACTTGCGCTTGCCGCGGCCTAGCTTCTTGCGCGCGAGCGCCGCGCCGGCCCCCAGCGCCCGCAGCTTGCGCGCGGCGATCTCTCGGCTCATCGGCGCCATGCCGCAGTTCGTGCACGGGAACAGCCGGTTCGCCGGCACGTACTTCAGCGCCTTGCCGATCACCGCGGCGACCTCCTGCGGCGTTTCCACGTTGTCGCTCGCGACGTCGATGACGCCGACGAGGACGTCCTTCCCCTTGAGCAGCTTCATGAGCTCCATGGGCACCTTGGAGTGGATGCACTCGAGCGACACTTGCTTGATCTTGGACCTGGCGAGCGCCGGGAAGATTTTCTCGTACTGGCGCCACTGCGTCCCCAGGGTCTCCTTCCAGTCCAGGTTGGCCTTGATCCCGTAGCCGTAGCAGATGTGCACGGCCGTCGTGCACTTCAGGCCCTTGGCGGCGCGCTCGAGCGCGGCGATGCCCCACTTGTTCACGTCGTCCATGTAGACATTGAAGGCCGGCTCGTCGAACTGGATGGTGTCGACGCCGTCCTTCTCCAGCGCGCGGGCTTCCTGGTTGAGAAGCTCGGCGAACGCCATGGCGAGCTTCACCTTGTCGCCGTAATGGCGGTCGGCGATGGTATCGACGATCGTCATCGGCCCCGGCATGGTGATCTTGATCTTGCCCTTGGCGTGCGCCCGCATGAGGCGCGCCTCCGCCTGATGCACGCGGCCCTTCAGCTTCAGCGGCCCGACCACGACCGGCACCATCGCGTCGTAGCGGTTGTCGCGGATGCCCATCTTCACCTTGTGCTCGAAGTCGATGCCCTCGCAGAACTCGAGGAAGCCGTGCACGAAGTGCTGGCGCGACTGCTCGCCGTCCGTGGCGATGTCGATGCCCGCGTCCTCTTGCTCCTTCAGCCAGAGGAGCGTCGCATCCTGCTTCGCGCGCTCGAGCTCCGCGCCCTGCTGCCGCCAGCTGGGCCAGAGCTTGTCCGTCTCCGCCAGCCAGCCGGGCTTGGGAAGGCTGCCGGCAATGGTCGTTTTGAACATTTTGCAAAGCTCCTGTCGGTGTTTTTGGACGGCGACGAAATCGCTACAGGCAACTATACTTGCCCGCTACAAGCAAGGGAGGCAGACGTGGTGGCAGGCATGCTGGTCGGGACGTTCTTCTCGTTTCTGCTGGGGATCTTCAATCCGTACGTGGCCAACAAGGCGGGCCCCGACTGGCTCTGGATGGGCGGCCGCGACGACATCGTACGCAGCCTCTACTTTCGCGCCAATGGCAGCTTCCGCCGCTACGGGCGCCCGGCGCTCGTGCTCACGCTGATCCTGGGCTCGGCCGCGATGTGCTGGATCGCCCAGCGCATCTAGCGCCGCCCCGATGGTCAAGCGCCTGATTGTCGGCATTACGGGCGCGACCGGCGCCGCGTTCGGCGTCGGAATTCTAGGGCACCTGAAGAAGACCGAAGGCTGGGAAAGCCATCTGGTCCTCACCGACGCGGGTGCGCTCAACGCCTGGCACGAGCTCAAGCTCAAGCGCAAGGACATCGAGCGACTCGCCGACGTGGTCTACCGACCGAAGGACGTGGGCGCGGCGATCGCCAGTGGGTCATATCCCACGCACGGCATGGTCATCGCGCCCTGCTCGATGAAGACCCTTGCGGCCGTGGCGCACGCGTATACCGACGATCTCGTCTCCCGCGCGGCCGACGTGGTGCTGAAAGAGCGGCGCCGGCTCGTCGTCATGCCGCGGGAAACGCCGCTCAATCTTTCGCACCTTCGCAACATGGTCGCCGTCACCGAAATGGGCGGCATCGTCTTCCCGCCGCTTCCGGCGTTCTACGCCAAGCCCAAGTCGATCGAAGATATGGTCGAGCACACGGTCGCTCGCGTCCTCGAGCTGTTCGGCGTGCCGGCGCGCGGCCTC
>JBLNDP010000070.1:0-22921 GCA_050261755.1 Clostridia bacterium | reverse complement strand
CGGCGTCCTGGCGTATGACGACAATGGCGCGGGCATGACCTCGGTCCTGATGCTGCCCGGGGTGACGCACCTTACGCCGACCAACATCGCCTGAGGTCGAAGCCGACTCGTGGACGCCCCGGATCCGGGGCGTCTGGTCAGGCGGCGCGGAGGAGGCGCCGGCGCAGATCGTAGTAGCGGTTGGTGAGAGCAGTGATGCGGTAGCCGAAGACGGCGGCCTTGGCCTCCGTGGAGGCGGCGTCATAGGGGACGCGCAGGGACTCGACGCTCCAGTCGAGGCTGTCGAAGAGGGCGCATTCGGCGAGCTTGCGCCCGTGCTTGCGCTGGGCATCCACGGACCCCGGGTAGACGAAGTACAGCTTTTCGCGGTCCAGCTCCATCGTTTCCTTGAACGGCAGAGCATGGACGACGTTGCCGTCGACCTCGAACGCCAGCTGGCGATGGCTGTGGCCGAAGAAGCAGAGCTTGGCGCCGGGAAAGTCGTAGCGCAGGTGCTCGGCGTTCTCGCGGACTTGCTCGCCGCGCTGCATGAATTGCTGCACGTCGCGCACGCCGGCGTGGACGAGGACGACCTTGCCGCCCTCGAGCGTCCGGCTGGGCGGAAGGCTGCCGAGCCACGCGGCGGCGTCGTGGCCGAGGGTGCGGCGTGTGCGGCGAAGCGAATAGCGCGCGGCATTGGAGCATCCGCCGAAGCCAAGGCGGTGCGTGCCGATCAGGTCGTGGTTGCCGGCGATGGTCATGGCGCAGCGGCTGCGCACGAGCGCCGCGCACTCGTCGGAGTCGGCGTTGTAGCCGATCACGTCCCCGAGGCAGAGGAACTGGCGTGCGCCGGCGCGCTCGAGCGCGGCGATCGAGGCGGTAAGCGCCTCGAGGTTGCCGTGGATGTCGCTCAGGAGCCCGTAGCGAGCCACCGTCCCAGCCTAGCAGCGCTCCGCTACACGAATCGCGGCGGGCGTGGCCCGACCGGCGCAGGCGGCCGCAACGCTGGAATGCCGGGCGGCACTGATACGTTGTGAGCGCATGACCGCCGTTACTCCTGCGGAGCTTGCAGCCATCCGTCGCCCCGGGGGCACGGGCACGCGCGTCGAAATCATCGACAAGCAGGAGGCCTTGCGCGCGTTGATCCCGGAGTGGGAAGCCCTCGCGGCGGAGTCCGCGGAGCCGAATCCGTTCTACGAGCATTGGATGCTGCTTCCCGCCTTGGACGCTTTCGGCGGCGAAGGCTTCCGCATGGCGGCGGTCTGGGAGGACGGCAAGCTCGGCGCACTCTTTGCGCTCCAGCACGAGCGGCGCTGGCGCGGCCTGCCGGTGCGCGCGCTGCGGTCCTGGCGGCACCGCAATATGCTCATCGCGACGCCGCTCATCAGCGCTCGCGGTGGCGCGCCGGGCGCGGCGAAGCGGCTCGGCGCGCTCCTCGACTGCCGCATCGCGCCGCTGATCGAATTCGAATGGACGGCGGCCGGCGGCACGTTCCACGCCGCGCTCGCCGAGGCGGCCGCGCACCGGGGCCTGCCGTGCATGGCGACCAATGCCTATGCGCGGCCGATCCTCGTCCGCGGCCGCGACCCGCGTCCCCGCTACAACTCGAACATGAAGAACAACCTGCGCCGCTGGGAGGCGCGCCTTCGCGCAGCCGGCGAGCTGGCGCCGACGCGGCTCGAGCCCGGCTGCGACTTCGACCGGTGGGTCGAGGAATTCATGCGCCTCGAGGCGAGCGGCTGGAAGGGCAAGGCCGGCACCGCGCTCGCGTGCCGAGAGGACGATCGCCGCTTCGCCGCCGCGGTCCTGCCGGAAGCGTTCCGCCGCGGGCAGCTCGTCGGCAGCGGCCTCGACCTCTCCGGCCGGCCGCTCTCGCGCCATCTTGCGTTCGCCTCGGGCGAGGGCGCGTTCACCTTCAAGCTCGCCTACGACGAGACCCACGCGAGCTCCTCGCCGGGCACGCTCGGCGAAGTCGAGAACGTGCGCCAGTTCCTCGCCGGCCCCGGCCCCGACTGGCTCGACTCGAACACCGCGGCGGAAAACGCGCCCGGCTACGCGCGCGCCTGGAAGGATTGGCGCACGGTGCAGCGCCTTGCTGTCGGAATCACGGGAGCCGGCTGCGCCGCAGTCGCCGCGCTTCCAATGGTGCGCCTGGTGAAAAAAGCCCTTAAGGGCGGCGGTTCCCGCGGTAGGAAAGGATCTTGAAGCCCGGGTCGAGCGCGACGACCGCGTTGTCGGGGACGTCGCGGTAGACGACGGCGTTCGCGCCGACCTTTACGTTGTTGCCGATGCGGATCGGCCCGAAGAGGCGCGCGCCGGGCGCGATGTAGACGTCGTCGCCGATGACCGGCGCACCGCCGGAGCCGCGCTCCCCGGCGACGCCGATCGTCACCTGCTGGCTGATTCCGCAGTTCGCCCCGATGACCGCATACCGGCTGATCGTGATGCCGCCGAAGTGGCCGATGTAGAGGCCCGGCCCAATTCGCGCGTGCCGCGAGATCTCGATGCCCCACAGGATCTTCATCAGCACGTTGAGGACGACGTACGCCGGATCCAGGACGAGGCGAAGGACGAGCGGCTGGCGCAGCGCCCAGCTGCCCAGGCGGTAGACGGCCGCGGCCTGCAGTCCCGGCGCGGCCCACCAGGCGAGGCCTTCCGAGTGGCCCCGCGCGCGGCTCCAGTCGCGCGCGAACTCCCGCTGCTGCAGGGTGGCGAGCATGGCGGCACAGTACTTCTGCAACCGGCATTCCGCCGCCGCTGCAAATGGTCCGGGCGGAGCAGGGCGAGCGCCACTCGGCGCAGTCGGGCCGGGGCACCGCCGAAAGACCGGCTCCGTACGATCCCTTCGATGATCGTGGCGATCCACCAGCCGTGCTTCCTGCCCTGGCTCGGCTACCTGCAGCGCATGGCGCGGGCCGACCTCTTCGTCCTGCTCGACCACGTGCAGTTCGAGCGGCAGAACTACCAGAACCGCACGCGAATCCGCGCGAAGACGGGCAGCCCGTCGCCGGACTACGAGGCGCGCTGGCTGACCGTTCCGGTGTTGCAGCGCTCGCGCGAGGAGCGGGTCCTGGAGAAGGAGATCGACCACTCGGGGGAAGGCCGCCGGCATTGGGCGTCCATCGCCGGCACGACGCTCCATCATGCCTACCGCGACGCCGCGTACTCCGACCGCTTTCTGCCGGAGCTCAAGGACCTGCTTTCCTTCCGCTGGGGAAAGCTCGCGGAGTTGAACGAGGCGCTGCTCGGGTTCCTTCGCGACGCGTTTGCCATCCGCACGCCAATGGTGAGGAGCTCGGCCCTCGGCGTTTCCGGCGCCAAGTCGGCGCTCGTCCTCGACATCTGCCGCGCGGTGGGCGCGCGCACGTTCCTCGGCGGCATGGGCGGCTCGCGCCGCTACCTGGATGTCGCCGCCTTTGCCGAAGCCGGCATCGGCGTCGAGTGGCAGGACTTCGATCCTCCCGTCTACCCGCAGTGCGGCGCGGCGCCCTTCATGCCCGGGCTCTCGTCGCTCGACCTCCTGCTCAACTGCGGCCCGCGCGGCCGCGATCTCTTCGCACCATGGGAAAGCCCGAGACACTCTTCGCGCGCGCCTTCACGGCTCGCTACGCAGGCCACGCCGTCCTAGCGGTCGGCGCGCACCCCGACGACCTGGAGCTCGGCGCCGGCGGCACGCTGGCCCGGCTCGCCCGCGAAGGCGCACGGGTCGTCATGGCGGTCGCCTCGGTGCCCGGCGACTTCGCGCGCCGGCGCGCGGAGGCGGCGAAGGCGGCGGAGATCCTCGGCTGCGAGCTGCGCGTGCTCGTCGACGCCGGCCGGCGGCTGGAGGACCTGAAAAGCTACGAGCTCGTGGCGCTGCTCGATGGCGTGGTGCAGGAGCTCGAGCCGGCGCTGGTCCTGACCCACAGCGCGTCCGAAGTGCACCGCGACCACGTGCTCGTCCACAACGCGTGCCTCTCGACGCAGCGCCTGCGCCACTTCGACTTCCTCACCTTCCATCCCACGATGTGCCGGCCCATGCCGGTGCCTTTCCATGCCCGCGCCTTCGTCGACGTGAGCCGGGTCATGGAGGCGAAGATGGCGGCGATCGCCGCGCACGCGAGCCAGTTCGCCGACCGCGGCATCGACCTCGAGGTGTTCCGCGACATGGCGCGCATGACCGGTCGCCTCGTGGGCGTGGCCTACGCCGAGGCGCTCGACGTCGGCCGGATCCTGCTCAGCTAGGCGTAGAGAAGGAAGACGACCAGCGCCGCGAGCAGCACCACGGCGGCGGCCTCGAAGAGCGGGTCGCGCGTGCGCGCCGTTCTGGGGGCGCGGCGGCGGGAAAGTGCTTGTGCCTTCACGACTGCATTGTGGGACGGCGCGCATCATCGCGGTATCGCCGATCGCGGCTTCTTCGCGTCGCGCGCATGCGACAGGCCGAAATGAAGAGGGGCGCTGCCGGTAGCAGCGCCCCTCGGTGCTTCAGCGGCGATCCGGCAGCGGCTACGCGGTGTTTGGCCCCGCGCCGAGGCGGGGGCTGTTAACAGAGTGATGGCCGGCGTCGGGTCGTTGTGCAGGTCGCCCTACACAAGTCGCCATTCTGCTACTTCGCGGGCGCCGTTGTGTTACCTGGCGTGTTACCGGGCTGTGACGCGGCTAGTCCGGTCGGACTATAGGTGAACTTCCAGTCCGCGTAAGTCTTCGCCTCGGCGAAGCTTTCGTCCTTCGGGCGGAAGTTGCCGCTCTTCAGGGGCTCGGTCTCGGAGCGGCTCGCCACCCCCATGATCCCGGCGCCCCCGGGCGCCTCGACCGGCGCGAAGTCGTCGCCGGTGACCGGGTCCTTGTAGAGCCGCCGCAGGTGCCGCATGAGCACCGGGTAGCGCTGGTCCTCCAGCAGGTCTTCCAGCTTCTGCGGGTAGCGCTTGGCCCCGCCCGGCGAGCGCTCGTAATAGGAGGCGATAGCGTCGCGGTACTGGTTGCCGACGAACAGCAGGTCGGCTTCCTTCTCCCTTTGGGCGGATTGCGAATAGACCGTGGCGGCCGCGCCCAGGCCGGCGGTGATGACCGCCACGGCAATCAAGACACCGATGTAGGTGAACCCCTGCGAAATCGGGGACGTGTACCGATTTCCTTTGGGGCTGCGGGTCTTCGACGTCCGGCGAGGAAATCGGTACACGTCCCCGATTTCGAGGCTACCAGCGCTCATAGCCCTTCGCGCTGCTGTGCACGTCGTACACGCCGCCCTTCTGCGGGTCGGAGGGCGGGACGACCTGCCAGGCGGTGGTCTGCGTGATCGGGTCCTTCGGGATCGCCCGCAGGTAGCGCTTGGCGACGAGCTCGTCGAGCGACGCCGGGTACTTGCCCGAGTCGGCGTAGTGCTTGTCCAGCGCGTCGCGCATGACGGCGAGGTCCTGCTGCAGCGTCGTCTCCTCCGCCCGCTTCACCCGCCCGACGTAGTCCGGCAAGACGATCGAAAGGAGCAGCCCGATGACCGTCAGCACGACCATCAGCTCGACCAGCGTGAAGCCTTGCTTCTTCACCATTGGCGGTACGGAACGCCGTTCAGGCCGTTCCCCTCCGCGAGGGAATACACGTCGTAGACGTCGTCGCCCGGCTTCGGGTCGTCGGAGCTGCTTGCGTAGCTGCGCAGGCCCCACTTGTCGCCGGCCAGCGGATCGCGCGGCACGCGGCGCAGGAAGAACACCTTCGGCGCATCGGGCTTGCGCTGGTCCTTCACGCCTTCCACCAGCGCCTCCAGCGTCGGCGGAAATCCCGACTGGTCGCTCTTCTTCTCGATGATGCCGTCGTCGGAGGCCTTCTTGTAGGCGTCGATCGCCTCGCGGATCTCGCGCAGGCTGTGCCGCAGGTCCTGCTCGCGGCTCCTCTGCGCCGCGACTTCGGCGAGCGGGATGGCGACCGATGCCAGCAACGCGACGATGGCGACGGTGATCACGAGCTCCACCAAGGTGAATCCCCGGGAAAGAGACATTTGGAGCTCCTTATCCCTTCGGCACGGGCCCGGCCGCCGGCGGATTCGCCGGAATCGAGTTCGGCGAAGTCGGTGCGACGTTCTGCGGGCCGGACGAGGGCTGCGCGGGCGCCGGACCGGGAACCGGCTGCGGCGCGGCGGGTTTTTGTTCTTGTTGATAAGGACCACCCGGAACGGCGGCGGGGGCCCCGGGACCGGGGGCGGGCGAGGGCGAGGGCGGGAAGGGCTGCAGTCCGCCCGGCGAGCCGCCGCCCATGCTCTGCAGCTCCATCGGCGCGCGGCCGAGGTCCGACTCCGTGCCGGAGTTGAACTGCTCGAGCTTCACGCCCGGGCGCTCGATGTTGCGCACGACGTGCGGCGTGATGAGCAGCACGACCTCGGTCTTGTTGACGGTGTCGTCGTTGTTCGAGAAGAGCCGCCCGAGGCCCGGCAGGTCGGCGAGGCCCGGGACGCGGTTCGCCGCGCGGCGGTCCTCGTCGTTGATGAGACCCGCGAGCACCTGCGTCTCGCCGTCCTTCAGGCGCAGCACGGTGGAGGCGTTGCGCGTGCCGAGCTGGTATGCCGTGGTGCCGGCGTTGGTCTTCGTCGTGTTGACGATGTTGCTCACCTCGAGGCCGACCTTGATGCCGACGTCGTCGTCCAGGTAGACCTGCGGCTCGACCTCGAGCTTGAGGCCCACGTCGAGGTAGTTCACGGACTCGGAGACGAAGCCGGTCGCGCCCGCGGTGGTGGTGATCACCGGCACCTTGTCGCCGATGTGGATCTTCGCCTTCTCCTTCGACTTCACGCGGATGCGCGGGTTGGCGAGCACGTTGGTGCGGCCGTGCTGCTGCTGCGCGTTGAACTGCACCAGCGGATCGGGCACGGTGATGCGGAAGAGGCCGCCGTTCAGGTGCTGCACTTCCTTGCCCGTGGCCTGCCCGGCGACGCCGGCGGCGCCGACGAGGCCCACGCCGATCTGCCCGGGCCACTGGATGCCGAGCTGCTGCAGCTTCTGGTAGCCGACCTCCAGCACCTGCACCTCGAGCATGACTTCCGCCTCGGCGAGGTCCTGGTTGGCGATCAGCTTCTCCACCACCTTGACCGCCTCGGGCGTGTCGCGCACGACGAGGAGGTTCAGCTTCTCGTCGATGAAGAGGTCGCGAGTCTTCACGAGCTGGCGCACCATGTTGGCGGTCTGCTTCACGTCGGCGTTCGACAGGTAGAAGCTGCGCACGGTCAGCTCCTTGTAGGACACCTGCTTCGCGGGCGTGTTGGGGTAGATGAGGAGCGTGTTGTCGTTCAGCACCTTCTTCTCGAGCTGGTTCGTGACCAGCACGTAGCGGATCACCTCGTCGATGCTGGTGTTGCGCACGAACACCGTGGCCTTCGCCTCCGGCGGCACGTCCTTGTCGAAGACGAAGTTGAGGCCGGTGCGCTTGGAGATGAGCTCGAACACGGCGCGCACCGGCGCGTCGCGGAACTCCATCGTGATCGGCTTCTTGAGCGCGGCGTTGAGCTTCGGCTCGAGCGGCGCTTCCTGCGCCGCCTTCTCCTCGACCTTGCGCACGATCTTCTTCGCATCGCGCTGCTCGGGGTATTCCTTCAGGATGTCCTTCGCCTTGGCTTCCGCCTGGGCGGTGTCGCCCTTCTTCAGCGCGTCCTGCGCCTCGGCGAGGCGGCCGGCGGCGGCGCGGTCCTTCTTCACGAGCTCGAGGCCCTGCTTGGCGCGCACGTTCTCGGGATCGAAGCGCTGCGCGCGCACGTACGCCTGCTCGGCCGCGTCCTGCTGCCCGGCGGCGCGCGCGTTGTCGCCCGCGGTGAGGTAGCGCTGCACCGCCACGGCCTTCTGGCGGTTCAGGTAGTTCTTGATCTCGATGTCGTCCGGGTGCTGGCGCGCCTGCTCCTCCATGAGCGCCAGGCCCTCGTCGACGTTCCCGGACTCCACCATCGCCCGCGCATCGAGGTACGGCTGGTTTTGGGCGCAGCCAAATACCGCCAGGGCAAGGACGAAGGTGCAGAGGAGTCGTGTGGAAATGAATTTCATTGAACCGCCGGGATATCCAGAACCTGCTTGGTTTTCATGGGGAGATACGTGAAGACCACCTGCGTCTCGGTGACCTTGTCGACGCGGTATTCGTCGTCGAGCGCCTGCTTGGAGTGCACGGCGTAGCTGTCGTTCCCCTTCATGAGGAACACCGTGAGCTTGCCGTCCTCGATCGCCTTGCCGAGGTAGCGGAACGGGAGCTGCGGCACCGTCGGCGCCGCGGGCGCCTGCGGGGACGCCGCCTGGGGTGAGCCGAAGCTGCGGCGAGCGAAGGGATCGTGCTCGGGGTCGACCTTGGCCTCCGCCACCTGCCGGTGCAGCTTGGAGAGATCGAGGTCCTGCTCGACGGCGGCGCGGCTGTCCACCCTGGCGTTGATGCGCGAGGCGGGCTGCGGCTGCGCGTCCGAGGGCCGCTCGCGGCCCACCACGACGGACACGACGAGCACCGACGCAAGGACGGGAATTCCCGCCTTGAGCAATTGCCGGCCGGAAAGCTTCGGGAAGCCCAGCTTCACGGCTTCACCATGTGGAGGGTGAGCTTCAGCTCGGCATGCACCGCGCCGTCGTTGCGCGTCTCGCGCTTGAGCGAGACCTGGTCGAGCGACAGGACCGGGATCTCCTCGAGCGAGCGCTTGAGGAAGTCGCGCATCTGCGCGTACGTGCCGGTCACCGGCAGGGTGATCTCGTAGCGCTCGATCTTGCCGGCGCCTTTCTCGCCCGCGGGCAGCATGCGGTAGTCGCCCGCGCGCAGCTCGACGCCGGTGGCCTGGCCGATCGCGTAGAGCTTGGCGAGCCAGTCGGTCGTGCGCTCGTCGCGCCGCAGGTACTGGTAGAAGGTGTCGAGCTTCCCGGCCGTTCCTGCCGCGCGCGCGTCGCCCGTGCCGTCCTGCCGGCCCGCCTGGCGCTCCACCTCGGCGGCGAGGCGCTGCGCGCGCCCCTGCAGCGGCTCGACCGCGGCCTTGTAGAAGACGCCGCTCAGCACGAGCAGGATCAGCGCGAGCTGTCCCGTCCGGCCGAGGTCGTGCCCCAGCGACCGCAGTTGCGGTCGGATTTTCTCGAGGATCACCTTCCCCATGAGGCGGAAACCGAGAAACCGACCGTCTTGTGGGGATCGTTCTGCTTGATCTCGTGGCGCGCGAGCTGCACGTGCGAGAGCGAGTCCGCGCGGCTGAGGTTCAGCACGTAGGTGAGGGCCGCGAGGTAGTCCTTGCTGTCGCCGGAAATGCGCACGGTGCCGGTCTTGGCATCGGGCTCGATGGAAAGGAGCGCCACCTGGTCGCTCGCGGCGGATTCCAGCGCGGCGAAGAGCTTGTCCCACGGCGTGGAGAGCCGCTGCATCGTCTCCTTCGCGGCCGCGATCTCCTCCGGCGCGACCTTCCTGGGGGCGCCGTAGGTATGAGGCGACATCTGCGCGAGCACCGCCTCGTTCTTCTTCATGCTCCTGAGGACCTTGAAGAACGAAACCGCGACGTCGCCGGTGAAGGCGAGGGCGACCGCGAGCAGCAGCGGCGCGATCCAGCGCGGCGCCGAGCGGCGGCGGGAGAAGTCGAGCTTAATGGCCTGCAACAGCGAGCTCCTGGTAGGGAAGGGCGTCGAGGCGGAAGTCCTCGTGCGACTGGCTCATCTCGCCTTCGGTGAACGGGCCCTGGGCACAGACGATGACGCGCGTGCACGGCTCGTCGAGCCCGAGCAGCGCGCTCTCGCGCGCGATCATCTCCGGCAGCGACTCGCGCCAGTGCTCGTCCGCCCTGCGCGAGCGGATCGCCACCCAGACGCCGCGCAGGAAGAGCGCGAGCGTCAGGCGGCCCGGCTCCTCGATGATGAGCCAGCAGGAGCCGCCGGTCATGTGGCGCACGCGGTTGAAGGCGGCGACGAGGAACGGCAGCACGGAGACGAGCTGCACGCCGGTGCCGGAGAACTTCTCGGCGAGCGCGTCGACGAGCGGCGCGTCCACCGCGCAGGCGAGGCGCGGCCCGGCCGGCGCGGTCTCGGCGAACTTGATCTCCCACTCGTTGGCGAGCGGCCCGTGGATCGCGCAGAAGCGGTGGCGCGCGAGCGCCATCCACTGCGCGTGCGTCTTCAGCGTGTCGCTCCAGGGCAGCAGCGCGTAGCGGACGAACTGGTCCGCGAGCACGATGTTGATCTCGCCCGAATCCATTCCCGCGATGACGCCGGGAAGCGCATCCACGGCGGCGCGCCAGTTCGGGGCGTCCTCGGCCTTCAGGAGCGGGATCGCCTCCTGCCCGGAGACGAAGATGCGGTCCTCGCAGAGCGCGATGCGCAGCGCCTGCGGCTTTTTCTCGAAGCGCTTAAGAAACGAACGTAACACGGTTGATTTCCTCGAGGGTGGTTTCGCCTGCTTCGACCATGGCCAGCGCGGTATCGCGCAGCGGCACGGTGCCGGCCGCGCGCGCGACTTCCTTCAGCTTCCTCGCCGGCGCGCGGGCGACGATGAGCTCGCGCAGCTCGTCGGTCATGACGAGGAGCTCGCCGATCGCCTTGCGGCCCCTGAAGCCGGTGCCGCGGCAGTCGGCGCAGCCCTTGCCCGCGCAGGTCCTGCATTTCGTCCGGACGAGCCTTTGCGCGAGCACGCAGTTCAGGGCGGAGACGAAGTTGTACGTGTCGACGCCCATGTGCTGGAAGCGGCCGAGCACGTCGAGCGAATTGTTCGCGTGCACCGTCGTGTACACGAGGTGGCCCGTGAGGGCGGATTGCACCGCGATCTCGGCGGTCTCCGGGTCGCGGATCTCGCCCACCATGATGCGGTCCGGGTCGTGGCGCAGGATGGAGCGCAGCCCGCGCGCGAACGTGAGGCCCTTCTGCTCGTTCACCGGGATCTGCAGCACGCCGGGGAGCTGGTACTCGACCGGGTCCTCGATGGTGATGAACTTGTCGTGGCCGCCGTTCGTCTCGCTGATGAGCGCGTACAGCGTCGTCGTCTTGCCGGAGCCGGTCGGGCCGGTGACGAGCATCATGCCGTACGGCTGGCTGGCCAGGACCCGCAGCTGATTCTTCAGGGAAAGATCGAACCCCAGGGCTTCGAGCGTCAATCCAGTCATCTGGTCGGAGAGCGCGCGGCGATCGAGGATCCTCAGCACAGCGTCTTCGCCGTAGACGCTGGGCATCACGGAAACGCGGAAGTCGATGTCGCGGCCTTCGCGCCGGGCCTTGAAGCGGCCGTCCTGCGGCACGCGCCGCTCGGCAATGTCGAGCTCCGACATCACCTTGATCCGCGAGATCACCTGCTCGGCGAGGTCGGTGCCGGGCACCTGCTCGGCCGCGGTGAGGACGCCGTCGATGCGGTACTTGATCGCCAGGCCGTTGCCGTGCGACTCGAGGTGCACGTCGCTCGCGCCGGCCTTCAGCGCGTCGTAGAGCGTGGAGGTCACGAGGCGAACCACCGGGCTGTCCTCCTCGGCGGCCTTCTCGAAGGAGATCTCCTGGGCCTTGTCGCCCTTGCTTTGCCCTTGCGAGTCGAAGGCGATCCCGTCGAGGGCCCTGAACCCCTGCTCCTGCTCGGCGAGGTACGTCGAGATGTCGAGGCGGTGGGCGACGAAGTAGCGGAAGGGCGCCGAGAGCTGCGCCTCGAGCCACTCCTGCGCATCCAGGTCGTACGGATCGCCGAGCACCACCGAGACGCTGTCCCCCGAGCGCAGCGCCACGCAGGCGCGCCGCGCCGCTTCGGCGTACGGCACGAGGTCGAAGGCCGGCTCGGCCGCGCGCAGGTCCTCGAGCGTCGCCACCGGCAGGCGGAGCGTCTCGGCGAGCTGCTGCACGAACTCCGAGGGCTGGCAGCCGAGCTGGTTTTCCAGGTTCTCGACGAACCGCCCTTCCTTTTCCCTGGCGACCTGAAGATCCGAAGATGAAATCACCTGATGTTCCCCGCGAGCTCGAAGATGGGCATGTACATGAGGACGACCACGAGGCCGACCGAGACGCCGAGCACGGTCATGAGCAGCGGCTCGAAGGCGCGCGTGAACCAGTCGATGAAGCGCGCCACCTCGTCGTCGTGGAAGCGCGCGATCTGCGCGAACATGCCGCCCATGTCGCCGCTGCGCTCGCCGACCGACATCATGCGCACCGCGACCGGCGTGGCGAGGCCGGCGTCCGCGAGCGCCGCGGACATGGAATTCCCGTGCTCGATGCTTCGCCGCGCGCGCTCGAGCTGCGGCTGCAGGTGCGCGGGCAGGAGCTCCCGCACCATGTCCAGCGCCTTCACGGCCGGGATGCCGGCCTTCAGCAGCATGCCGGCGGTGCGATAGAGCCGGGCGAGCTGGTACACCTTGAGCCGCTCGCCGATGGCCGGCGTCGTCCAGATCCGGGTGTTCAGCCAGGCCCTGGTTTCCGCCCTCGACAGGAACCAGGCCAAGGTGAAGACCAAGCCGCCAAGGACGACCGCGATCGCCCAGGCGTTGTGGCCCACGAAGCTGCCGAAGGCGAGCAGCGCGCGCGAGAAGAAGGGCAGCGTGCCCTGCATGTCC
The DNA here is from genome assembly GCA_050261755.1 of Clostridia bacterium. Taxonomy (GTDB): domain Bacteria; phylum Pseudomonadota; class Gammaproteobacteria; order Burkholderiales; family SG8-39; genus SCGC-AG-212-J23. The sequence continues at coordinate 10,464 of JBLNDP010000070.1, read as the reverse complement.
TCGTACACCACGGCGAAGCGCGGCACGACGTAGAACATGAGGAAGCCCAGCACCAGCGCGCCGACGACCGCGAGGATCGCCGGGTAGATCGTCGCCGAGACGATCTTCTTCTTCACCTTCTCGAGCTCCTGCTGGTAGGCGATGTAGCGCCCGAGCGCCTCGCGCACGTTGCCCGTGCGCTCGCTCGCCTTGATCGTCGCCACGTAGAGCGGCGAGAAGTGCTGCGGCCAGGCGGCGATCGCCTGCGAGAACGGCTCGCCGCGCTGGATCGCCGTGAGGATGGCCGGGAGCACGCGCCCGCTTTCCGCGTCGCCCGACTTCTCGGCGAGCGCCGTCAGCCCCTCGACCAGGTTCAGGCCCGCCTCGAGCAGCGAGGCGAGCTCCATCGAGAAGAGCAGCGTCGGGAACTTGCCGCTCCTCTTCAGGACGAGCTTCTTGTCGAAGACGCCCTTGGAGGAGTTGATCGAGAAGACGGCCAAACCCCGGACGCGCGCCAGCTCCAGCGCGGCGGCTTCGCTCACCGCCTCGAGGGTGAGCGAAACCACCTGCTGCCGCGCGTCGACGGCGTGCACGTGGAACTGCACTCGCTCAGCCCCCGATGTCGGCGTCTTCGCCGGTGCCGCCGGGCTTGCCGTCCTTGCCGAGCGAGACGACCTCGTAGTCGCCCTTGGCGCCCGGCGTGCGGTACAGGTACGGGTGGCCCCACGGATCCTGCGGCACGCCCTTCTTGAGGTACGGCCCGCTCCAATTCGCGGCGTTCGCCGGCTTCTCGACGAGGGCCGCGAGGCCCTCGTCGGAAGTCGGGTAGCGCCGGTTGTCGAGGCGGAACTGGTCGAGCGCCTTCTCGAGCGAGTCGATCTGCGCCTTGGCCACCTGGACCTCGGACTTGCCCACCTGGGCGAAGTAGCGCGGGGCCACGTAGCCGGCGAGCAGGCCGATGATCACGATGACGACGAGGAGCTCTAGCAGCGTAAAGCCGCGGTTCTTCATCCGGTCTCTCCTTGGTTACCGCGCCTGGACGTAGCTGCGCAGGTCGGACGCCTGGTACTTGCTGCCGGTCGGGTCCTGCACCACCACCGGCGAGCGCAGCAGCACCTTGCGGGAGCTGTTGAACGTGGACCAGTTGTAGTAGCCGAACTTGAAGTAATCCAGGTAGCCGGGCGTGTTGTAGCCGAGCGGGCCGGAGTAGTTCACGACCTGAGAGCCGTCGATCCAGGCCTGCAGGAAGCCGCTCGAGCTCTGGCTCTCGCGGAACTTGAACACGAAGTCCACCCAGCGGCCGAACGGGATCGCGATGCCGGGCTGGCTCCAGTCCGGGTACTTGATCGTCACGGTGTTGCTGGTGGTCGGGCTCGAGCTGGTGCTGTACTGCACAGAGATGCGCATCGTGCTGCCGTCGAACGTCGCGACGGTGAAGGCCGGGCTCAGCCCCAGGTCCGTGCGGCTCGAGTGGACCTGCGTGCCGAAGAGGCTCTCGTCGCCGCTCTGCAGCGTGCCCCAGTTGTAGACGTACACGCTGTACGCGACCCAGTAGGTCGTGTCGAGCTGGATGTTGGTGGGGAACTCGAATTCCGAGCGCTTGGAGCCGGAAGTCGTCGGGTCGTTCGGCGAGAGCTGGAACGCCAGCACCTGCTTGCCGGTGCCGGTCGGGTCGAGCTGCTTGCCGAGGCGCAGCGTCTCGCCGTTCGGCAGCACGGGGCCGTTGATGCCGGATTCCGGAATCGTGTTGACGTCGGGGTACGTGCCCATCACCGCGCCGGTGTAGCCGCTCTGCTGCGAGAACGCGATGCTGGCCTGCGCCTGCTCGATGATGTCGGAGGAGGAGATCACGCCGCCCGTGCCGCTCGTCGGCGAGGTGGTGCTGTTCGCCACCGTCACGGTGGTGTTGGCCGTCGAGGAGAGGCCCAGCGCATCCGTGGCGAGCGCCGACAGCGTGTAGGTGCCGTTGGCGAACTTCGTGGTGTCGATCGCGCACGTGTAGGGCGCCACGGTGTCCGTGACGATCGCCGTGCCGTTCAGCGCGAACTTCACGCTGGCGACGCCGCTCGCGTCGGTCGCGTTCGCCGCGCAGGCGGCGGCCGTGCCGCTGATCGTCGCGCCGGCCGCCGGGGCCGTGATCGAGACCACGGGCGGCGTGTTGCTCGTCGTCGGCGTCGAGGTCGTGCCGCTGTTCTGCACGTTGATGCTGATGACGTCCGACTTCACGTTGCCCGAGGCGTCATACGCGTTGGCGCGCAGGCTGTGCGAGCCGTTCGCGAGCTTGGTGGTGTCGAGCTGGCACTGCATGCCGTCGGCCGGCGTGCTGTCCGTGTTCACGGCATTCCCGTCGACCGTGAAGGTGACGCGGGCGATCGAGCCGCTGCCGTTGACGTAGCACTTCGTCCCGCCGTTCAGGATGCCCGAAACGGTCGCGCCGGCGGTCGGCGCCTTGAACCAGACGTCCAGGGTGCCGGAGCCAGGGGCCGGCGTGGAGGTCGTCGTCGTCGGTGTCGCGGTCGTGTTCTGCACGTTCACGCTGACTTGCGAGCTGGCAGTGAGGCCGGCGCCGTCGTATGCGATCGCCTTGATCGTGTGCGTGCCGTTCGCGATCTTCGTCGTGTCGACGCTGCCGGAGTAGGGCGTGCTCGTGTCGGTCACGGCGAGTGCGCCGTCGACGTAGAACTCAACCTTGCTGACGCCAACATTGTCGGAGGCGGTCGCGGCATAGCTGACCGTGCCGGAGACCGTGGCGCCGTTCGCGGGCGAGGTCATGGAGACCGTCGGCGGCGTATTGGTCGTGGTCGCGGTGTTCTGGATGTTGATGCTGATGACGTCGGACTTGACGTTGCCCGAGGTGTCGTAGGCGTTCGCGCGGAGCGTATGGCTGCCGTTCGCGAACTTCGTCGTATCGAGCACGCACTGCATGCCGTCGGAGGGCGTGCTGTCCGTGTTCAGCGCGTTGCCGTCGAGCGTGTAGGTGACGCGCGCGATGGAGCCGCTCGCGTTGGTGTAGCAGCTGGTGCCGCCGTTGAGCACGCCGGAGACGGTTGCTCCTGCGGTCGGGGCCTTGAACCAGACGGCGAGCGAGCCGGAGCTCGGCGCGGGCGTGCTTTGCGCGAAGGCTGCGCTCGAGAACGCAAGTGCGACGAGCGAGGCCAGTTGTAATTTCTTCATTGAAACCGCTCCCTTCGTTTGAGCTTGGAATGAGTGACGACTGCTACGACCCGGTCGCTATACGCACGACATGTGCCAGCCCACGGAAACGTTCTGCGTCAGGCACTTACGGAAAAAGTCGTAGTGGGAACCGCTACGGCTTTGTGGGGATGGAACGACGGCGGGTCCCCCGCCGCCGTTCAACCCCCTGATTACGCGGGCGAAAAAGTTGTCGCCGGCGACCGACCCGAAGCCTGCTACTGGTTGACGCCGAATTTCATCGCCGGCGTCCCCGCTTCGTGCGCGCCCATGTCCGGGCCCGCGCCGGTGAAGCCGTCGTTGAAGTTCGGGATGCGCACGCCCTTGTCGTAGCCCGGGCTGCTCGGCGCGAGCTGGTACATGCCGCCGGCCTCGTTCTGCCAGCCGTTGCCGCTCGCGTAGATCGGCGTGCCGACGATGCCGTGCGCCTCCTGCCCGGAGATCGTGATGGCGCCGTTGAACAGGTCGTAGTCGGCGTCGTTGCCGCCGCCGCCCGCGGACGAGATGGAGGCCCAGTTCGACTTCCAGATGTGCAGGATGTTGTTGCGGATGACCGAGTTGGTCATCGGCTCGCTCGAGCCCGCCTCCGACACGCCCTGGCCGGCGCCGAGCGGGTAGGTCGCTCCCGACGCGGTCGCCTGCAGCAGCGTGTTGTGCAGGACGTAGCGGCGGCCGTCGCCGAAGCCGGTCTCCGTGCCCGACTTGGCGAACTTGTTGCGATCGTCCTGGTCGGTGGAGACCTGCGACAGCTGCCGGCTGCGGTTGTAGACGTTGCGGAAGATGTAGATCGGCCCGATCGCCACCGCGGTGGAGGCGACCCCGGTCGCGGTCTGGTCGATGTAGTTGCCCCAGACGCGCACGTTGCGCCCGCCGCCTTCCGCCTCGATGCCGTCGTCCCAGGCGTTCGAGATGCGGTTGCCGTAGACATCGCTGTCGGCGCCGGGGTAGCCGAGGTTCGAGAAGTTGTCCTCGCCGCCGAGCGCGTCCATGAAGTAATGGTCGACGCCCGTGCTCCAGACCTCGTTGTAGCGGATCACGTTGTTGCCGCCGCAGTTCGAGAAGAACACGGCGTTCGGCCCGGCCGGGTGGCCCCAGTCCCACGAGTTGGCGCCGTAGCGCGGGTCGTGGATGCGGTTGCGCTGGATGACCATGCGCTGGATGTCCGGCGTCGAGCCGCACTTGGCGCTGATGCCCGAGTCCATGTCGACGCCGATCTGCCAGCCGGCGCTCGTGGTGTTGCCGCTGTAGCGGCCCCAGCCGGAGATGTCGTTCGCCTCGATCACCACGTCGTGCTGCGCGGGCTGGATGCGGATGCCGTCCTGCTGCGCGCCCTTGAGGACGAAGTTGCGCACGATCACGTAGGAAGCGTTGACGCTGATGTTGAACGCCGCGCCGTTCGCGACGTCGATCGTCGCGCCGCCGCCGTCGTAGACCACGTAGCCGCCTGCCGTCCCTCCCTCGGTGATATTCAGGGTGGAAGACGAGGGCGGCACGGAGACGACCCTGGCCACCGGGAACTGCTCGCCCCAGGTCGTGGCGCTGAGCTGCTGCTTGAAGCTGCCGCCGACGCCGAACTGCACGTCGTACTGCGTGCCCGGCTGGAGCTGCACCAGGCTGCCGCGGCACTCGGCGTTGCGCGAGTCGTACCAGAGGTTGAGGCCCGGCTGCCACGCGCTCGTGCCGCTCGGGCGGAATTGCACGTCGCAGCCCGCCGAGCTCGGCGTAGAGGTCGGCTTCCAGTACAGGCCGATCGAGTGGAAAGTCGCCACGGCGCTTCCCCCCGCCGGCAGGCTCGCCGACGACGTGTTGCTCACGTTCACCGAGACCTGCGAGCTCGAGCTCAGCCCCTGCGCGTCGTAGGCGGTCGCCTTGATGACGTGCGCGCCGTTCGCGAGCTTCGTCGTGTCGAGGGTTCCGGAATAGGGCGCTGCGGTCTTGCTGATTTGAAGTGCGTTATCGACGAAAAAATCGACCTTGCTGACACCGGCATCGTCCGTGGCATTGGCGGAGTACGTAACCGTCCCGCTGACGGTTGTCCCGGCCGCCGGTGCCGTCATGGTGACGGTCGGCGCCGTATTCGTCGTGGTGCCGCCGCCGGTCGTCGTGCCGCTGTTCTGGATGTTGACGCTGATGACGTCGGAGCGCGTGGAGCCGGTCGAGCTGGTCGCCACCGCCTTCATCGAGTGCGTGCCGTTCGCGAACTTGGTGGTGTCGAGCACGCATTGCATGCCGTCGGCCATGGTGGTGTCAGAACCGATTTTTGTTGAATCGAGATAGAAGTCGACTTTCGTCACGCCCGTGCCGTTCACGTAGCAGCTCGTGCCGCCGTTGAGCACGCCCGAGATGGTCTTGCCGGCAGTCGGCGCCTTGAACCACACGTCGAGGGAGCCCGAGCCCGGCGGCGGCGTCGAGGTGGTCGTCGTTGTCGCGTTCTGGACGTTGAAGACCACCTGGCTGGTGGCGGAGAGGCCGGCGCCGTCGTACGCGGTGGCGACGAGCGTGTGCGCGCCGTTGGCCAGCGTCGTCGTGTCGAGCGTGCCGCCGTACGGCGAGGTGGTATCGGAAACGAGCGCCTTGCCGTCCAGCGAGAAATCGACGCGGGAAACCGATACGTTGTCCGTGGCGCTGGCCGCGTAGGCGAGCGAGCCGCTCACGTACTGGTTCGCGGTGGGCGAGGTGAGCGAGACGGTCGGTGCCGTATTCGCAGGCGTCGCGATGTTCTGTATGTTGACGCTGATGACGTCCTTGCGCGTGGCGCCGGTGGAGCTGTAGGCGACCGCGGTCAGCGAGTGCGTGCCGTTGGCGAATTTCGTGGTGTCGAGCTGGCACTGCATGCCGTCGCTCATCGTGCTGTCCGTATTGAGCGCGGTGGAATCCAGGAAGAACTGCACCTTGGTGACGCCGGTGCCGTTGACGTAGCAGCTCGTGCCCGCATTGAGGACGCCGGAGATCGTCGCGCCGGCCGTCGGCGCCTTGAACCAGACATCGAGCGAGCCCGAGCCTGGCGCGGGAATCGATTGCGCTTGGGCGGCGAAAGGCAAAGCGAGCGCGGCCGCGACGGCGGCGCCCAGGACGGCGTTCTTCATGCGACTTCTCCCTGTCTTATTGGGGTGCGTCGGCGCGCCATATCGCACGACCCATGCCAACGGGACGAAGTGAATGGAATCAAGCGGCTGGAAAAGCCCGCGTCGTTGAAACGGTGACAATCCTGTAGGGCTGGCACGACTCGGCGCGCATCGCCGCTCGTGTTTCCCTCTCTGGAGGCGCGTCGGCGCCTGCCGACGAGCGGCGGCCGGCTTGTCGGGCTGGGACCGACAGGCCTGTAGTAGGGCCTTGACACGAAAGAAAAATATTCCACGCTCGAGCCCTCGCGAGGGTGGCCAAGCGTTGTCGCACTGCCTATACTTTTCGGCCTCAGGGACTCGATCAACACAACCTAAAAGATAGACAGGTGCAAGACATGCGAATCCTGATTGCCGATGACCATCCGATCGTCCGCCACGGGCTCAAGCAGATGCTCGCGAACGATCCCGCAGCGACCGTGGTCGGAGAAGCCACCAACGGAGACGAGGCGCTCGAGCTGGCGCGCAAGCTCGAGTGGGACATGGCGATCTTCGACTTCACGATGCCCGGCCGCAGCGGCCTCGACCTGCTCGGCGACATCAAGCGCGAATTCCCAGGCAAGCCCGTGCTCATCCTCTCGATGCACAGCGAGGACGTGCACGGCAGCCGCGTGCTGCGCGCCGGCGGCTCCGGCTACATCACGAAGGACAGCGCGCCGCAGGAGCTGACCACGGCCGTGCGCAAGGTGGCGAACGGCGGCAAGTACGTCTCGGCTTCGCTCGCGGAGATCCTCGCGAGCGAGTGCTCGAGCGATCCGCAGAAGGCGCTGCACGAGAAGCTCTCCGACCGCGAATACCGCGTCATGTGGCTGCTCGCCACCGGCAAGCAGATCAGCGAGATCGCCAAGGAGATGGGCCTCTCGCCCTCGACGGTGAGCACCTATCGCACGCGCATCCTGCGCAAGCTCGGCCTGACGAGCAACGCGGCGCTCGTGCACTACGCGGTCCGCCACCAGCTGGTCGGCTGACGGGGCCGGTGCCGAAGATGAACGGGATCGCCACGGCGGAACGCGAGATCCTCGCGCCTTCGCCGTCGCGCGAGCCGTCGGATGTGACGCCGCGCGCGAAGATCCTCATCGTCGACGACGAGCCCAAGAGCCTTTACGCGCTGCAGGAGCTCCTCGGCTCGCTCGAGCAGGACCTGATGGTCGCCCAGTCGGGCGAGGAGGCGCTGAAGCTCGCCCTGCGCCACGACTTCGCGGTGATCCTGCTCGACGTGCGCATGCCCGGCATGGACGGCTTCGAGACCGCCAAGATGATCCGCGGCCGGGAGCGGTCCAGCCAGACGCCGATCATCTTCCTCACCGCGCACGCCGACGAGGTTAACTCCATGTTCCGCGGCTACGCCGTGGGCGCAGTGGACTACCTCACCAAGCCGGTCATCCCCGACGTGCTGAAGTCGAAGGTCGCTATCTTCGTGGAACTGCACATGAAGACCGAGCGGCTGAGGGAGTCCGAAGACAAGCTGCGCCGCCTCGCCGCGCACCTGATCTCCGTCCGCGAGGAGGAAAGGGCGCATATCGCCCGCGAGATCCACGACGAGCTCGGCCAGGTGCTCACCGGCATCAAGATGGAGGTCGGGCAGCTCGCCAAGCGGCTGAAGGAGCCGGCGCTCCTCGAGCGCACCGATTCCATGGCGAAGCTCATCGATTCCACCGTGCAGACGGTGCGCAAGATCGCCACGGGCCTGCGCCCGGAGATGCTGGACGACATGGGCGTGATCGCCGCCGTCGCCTGGCAGGCGAAGGACTTCCAGAAGCGAACGGGCATCCGCACCCGGGCGAAGCTGCCGCCGGAGACCAAGATCGACCTGGAGATCTCCACGGCGGTGTTCCGCATCTTCCAGGAGATCCTCACCAACGTCGCGCGCCACTCGCGCGCCACGCGGGTCGACATCGACCTCGAGGTGAACGACGACGCCATCGAGCTCAAGGTCCTGGACAACGGCGTGGGCATCCCGTCGGCCGACCTGCACGGCCGCAAGTCGCTGGGCCTCCTCGGCATGCAGGAGCGCGCGCTCCTTTTTGGCGGCGAGGTCATCGTCTCGGGCGTCCCGGGGCAGGGCACCCGCGTTTCCGTGCGCATCCCGTTCCAGCAGAACGCCCAGAAAGCAGGCTTGCCATCGTGAAAGTCATCATCGCGGACGACCACCCGGTAGTGCGGCAGGGCCTGCGGCAGATGCTCGCCGTCGAGCAGGACCTGCAGGTGGTGGGCGAGGCGAAGAACGGCCAGGAAGTGGTCGACCTCTCGCGCCGGGTACCCTGGGAAGTGGCGGTGCTCGACTACAACATGCCCGGCAAGAACGGCCTTGAGCTCATCAAGGAGCTGCGCCAGCGCTATCCCGGCCGCGCCGTCCTCATCCTCAGCATGTATCCGGAGGATCGCTATGCCGTGCGCGCGCTCAAGGCGGGCGCCTCCGGCTATCTCACCAAGGAATCGGCGCCCGACGAGCTCGTGAGCGCGATCCGCAAGGTCGCCGGTGGCGGTCGCTACGTCACCCCGACGCTGGGGGAGAAGCTAGCGCTCGAGCTCGAGGACAACCGCGGCAAGCCCCTGCACGAGACGCTCTCGGACCGCGAATACCAGGTGATGTGGATGATCGCCTCCGGGAAAACGGTCCGCCAGATCGCCGACGAGCTCTTCCTGAGTCCCAATACGGTCAGCACCCACCGCACGCGCATCCTCCGCAAGATGAACATGAAGTCGAACGCGGAGCTGATGCACTACGCCATCGCCCACCACCTGGTGGACTGACCGGACCCCCGCTCCGGCGGGGCCGCGGCGCCGTTTTTCTTCGCTTTTCCTTGTAGCGGTTTCCACTACAAAACCCCGGGGAAATAAGCGATATCCCGAGCGGAGACCGGCTCTTAGCATTCAGGGTCTTATCCCACCAAGAACCACCCCTGGGAGCGGTATGGAATCCATGCAGGCAGGCCTTCAGACCATGCTCGACCGCGGCGAGCTGCTGCGTGCGCTGCGCGCGTTCAAGCGCGGCGACTTTTCGGCGCGCATGCCGCTGAACCTCACCGGCATCGACGGCGAGATCGCGCAGGCCTTCAACGACGTGGTGGAGCTCGAGGAGGCGAAGGCCGCCGAGATCGCGCGCATCGCGGACCAGGTGGGCAAGGAGGGGCAGATCGGCCATCGCATGCACCTGGCGGGCGCGAGCGGCGGGTGGGCCGAGGTGATCGATTCCATGAACCAGCTGGTGGCCGACATGGCGCATCCGCTGACGGAAGTGGCGCGCGTGATCGGCTCGGTGGCGAAGGGCGACCTGTCGCAGACCATGGTGCTCGAGATCGAGGGCCGGCCGCTGCGCGGCGAGGCGCTGCGCCTCGCGCAGGTGGTCAACAAGATGGTGGGCCAGCTGAACGGCTTCGTCGGGGAAGTGACGCGGGTCGCGAAAGAGGTGGGCACGGACGGCAAGCTCGGCGGCCAGGCGCAGGTGCCGGACGTCGGCGGCGTCTGGAAGGAGCTCACCGAGAGCGTGAACTCGATGGCGGCGAACCTCACCGGCCAGGTGCGCAACATCGCCGAGGTCACGACCGCCATCGCGCGCGGCGACCTCTCGAGGAAGATCACGGTGGACGTGAAGGGCGAGATCCTGCAGCTCAAGACGACCATCAACACGCTCGTCGACCAGCTGAACGCCTTCGCCGCGGAGGTGACGCGCGTCGCTCGCGAAGTGGGCACGGAAGGCAAGCTCGGCGGCCAGGCGCAGGTGAAGGGCGTGGGCGGGGTGTGGAAGGACCTCACGGACAACGTGAACCAGCTCGCGGCCAACCTCACCGGCCAGGTGCGCAACATCGCTGAAGTCACGACGGCCGTGGCGAAGGGCGACCTCTCGAAGAAGATCACGGTGGACGTGAAGGGCGAGGTGCTGGAGCTCAAGTCCACGATCAACACCATGGTCGACCAGCTGAATGGTTTCGCCAGCGAAGTCACGCGCGTGGCGAAGGAGGTCGGCACCGAAGGCAAGCTCGGCGGGCAGGCGCAGGTGAGCGGCGTCGGCGGCGTCTGGAAGGACCTCACCGACCACGTGAATTTGATGGCCGCGAACCTCACCGGCCAGGTGCGCAACATCGCCGAAGTGACCACCGCCGTGGCGAAGGGCGACCTCTCGAGGAAGATCACCGTCGACGTGAAGGGCGAGGTGCTGGAGCTGAAGCTC
>JBLNDP010000069.1:0-4436 GCA_050261755.1 Clostridia bacterium | reverse complement strand
GCGAGCGCTTCGGGGGCCAGATCCGTGCCCGTAACGAGGACGGCAGGCTTCAAAGCTTCTCGCCGTCCTTGAGCACGCCGGCTGCGCGCAGGGCCCCCTCGAGCCAGCCGGGGCGGAGGTTCTTGTTGCTGCGGATCTCGTCGATCCGCTTGTTCTCGTCCTCGACCTTCTTTTTCGCGAGGGGAATCATTGCCGCGGCCTTGCCGCGCTCGATGAACACCACGCCGTCCGCGTCCGCCACGACGAGATCGCCGGGGCTCACCGCGATGCCCCCCACCGAGACGGGCCAGTTGATGCGCCCGGGCACGAACTTGGTGGGGCCGTTTGGATTGGTGCCGGTGCAGAAGACCGGAAAACCGAGCTCCCGCAGCTCTAGCGAGTCGCGCATGGCCCCGTCCATGACGATGCCGCCCAGCTTGAGCTGCCTGCAGGCGTTGACCATGATCGCGCCCATCAGCGCGCAGGTCTGGGCCGCCTTGCCGTCGATGACCAGGATGTCGCCCGGCTTGGCCATGGTCATGGCCGCGTGGATCATCAGGTTGTCGCCTGGACGGACCTCGACCGTGAACGCGGGACCGGCCAGCTTCATCCGCGGGTCGAGGGCCGAGATGCGTCCGTGCGCGGTGCCGCGGCGACCCGCCACGTCGGCCAGGATGGCCGCCTGGTAGGTCGCTGCCTGGGCGACGACCTCGGGCGCGACGCGCTCGAAATCGCGGATCACTTCGCGTAACGGATTGCCGGCTTTCTCGGTCACGATGTCTTCCCTTTCAGTCGATCGTCGCGCCCGACTGCTTGACGAGCGCAGACCAGTTCGCGATCTCGGCCTTGATCCGTGCGGAGAACTGCTGCGGCGTGCCGCCCAGCACCTGCCCGCCCTCGGTCTCGATCGCCTTCTTTACGGCCGGATCCTTGAGCGCCTTGTTGATCTCGGCGTTGAGCTTGGCGACGATCTGCGGCGGCGTTCCGGCGGGCGCGAGGATGCCGAACCACGTCACTGCCTCGAACCCTTTGTACGTCTCCGCCACGGTGGGAACCTCGGGGAACACGGGGGAACGCTTGAGCGACGTCACCGCGAGCGCCCGAAGCTTGCCGCTCGCGACATGGCTCTGCAGGGTGGGGACGGATGAGATGAAGAAGTCCACGTTCCCTCCGAGGAGGTCGGGGAGGGCTGCGCCGGCGCCTTTGTACGGGACGTGCTCGAACTTCGCCCCGGAGGCATTCATGAGGCGCACGCCCGAAAGATGCGCCACGGTGCCGTTGCCCGGCGTCGCCATCGTCACGGTGCCGGGCTTGGCCTTCGCGGCGGCGACGAGCTCCCCCAGGGTCTTGTACTTGGAATCCGCCCGGACGACGAGCGCAACCGGACCTTCGCCCACCAGCGCCACCGGGGCGAGGTCCTTGAGCGGGTCGTACGGCAGGTTCTTGTAGAGCGTGGGATTAATGGCCAGGTTGCTCGTCTGGCCCATGACGAGGGTGTAGCCGTCGGGCTGCGACTTCGCCGCGGCGTCGACGCCGATGTTGCCGCCCGCGCCCGGCCGGTTGTCGACCACGATCGTCCACTTGGTGTTGGAGGCGACCTTGTGGGCGACCTCGCGCGCGAGGATGTCGGTGCCGCCCGCGGGCGGGAACGGCACGATGATCTTGATCGGCTTGGCCGGGTAGTCCTGGGCCCCGGCAGCCAGCCCCGCGAACAGGCCCAGGGCGGCCACGGCGACGAAACGCTTGAGATCCACGCTGACTCCTCCTCGTTGGTTGCGGTCCTGCGGAGCGGGCATTCTTGGCGCGATAATCCATCGTGTCTATTTCGTTTTTCCTGACGAGCGATAGCAATGGCTGATCAATTGGACATGCGCGACCTGCGCTACTTCGAGACCATCGCGGAGACGGGGCACGTCGGCCGGGCGGCGCGGCTCGTCTTCCGCTCGCAGCCGGCGCTCACGGGCGCCGTGCGCCGCCTCGAGCAGGCGCTCGGCACGGCGCTTTTCCAGCGCGCCGGCCGCGGGATCCGGCTCACGGCGGCCGGGGAGGCGCTGGTGATCCGGGCTCGCGCGCTGCGGATGGCGTCCGAGGATGCGGTGCGCGAGATCGGCGATCTCGGCAAGGGGCTCGCCGGCCAGGTGCGCATCGGCACCGTGCCCACCGCCGCGCGGTTCCTCCTGCCGCCGGCGTGCGCAGAGTTCCTGCGCCAGGCGCCGGGCGTCACGCTGAAGACGGTCATCGGCCACAACGACGTGCTGGCGGCCTCGCTCAAGTCCGGCGAGCTCGACCTCGTCGTCGGCTTCAGCGGGGAGGCGGACGCGGCCATCACGTCGCACGAAATCCTCACCGATGAGGTCGTCGTCGTCGCGGCCCGCAGTCACCCGGTGTTCCGCCGGCGTGCGCGCATGAGGGATCTGCTCCAGTACCGCTGGATCCTGGCGGGTCCCTCGGGCGCCACGCGCCAATGGCTCGACCATGCCTTTCAGACGCGCGGACTACCCGGTCCGACGGTCCAGATCGAAACGAACCTGATCCTGCTGCTCCCGCCGCTGATCGAGCAGAACAACCTGCTTTCGTTCATCTCCCGGCGGCACATCGACCGGCGCGGACGCCTGAAGGAAATCCCCCTTCGCGAAACGACGATGAAACGCCGCTTCGCCGTGAGCTATCGCAAGGAGAGCTACCTCTCGCCGGCGGCGCGGCGCTTTGCCGAGCTCCTCCGGACGCAGGGCAAATCGCTCTTCCAGGGCATCGATAGAATCGCCGCATGCTGACCGTCCATCACCTAGGCAGGTCGCAGTCGGAGCGGATCGTCTGGCTGTGCGAGGAGCTCGGCATCGACTACGACCTGCGGCGCTACGAGCGGGACTCGGTGACGCGCCTCGCGCCGCCGGAGTACAAGGCGCTGCATCCCATCGGCACCGCTCCGGTCATCCAGGATGGCGACCTCGTCCTCGGCGAATCAGGCGCGATCATGGAGTACGTCATCGCGAAGCACGGCGGCGGCCGGCTCGCCAGGCCGGCGGGGCATCCGGAGTTCGCGAGCTATCTCTATTGGCTGCACTACGCCAACGGCAGCTTCCAGGCCTTGCTGCACCGGACGCTCATCGCACGCCGCCTCGAGCCGCCGGCCGAGCATCGCGTGCTCGTGGACCTGAAGGCGCGCCTCGAACGTGCGCTTCGCTTCATCGACTCGCGCCTTGGCCAATGCCCGTTCCTTGCGGGCGACGAGCTGACCGCGGCCGACGTCATGCTCGTCTTTTCGCTCACGACGATGCGGACTTTTACGCCGTTCGAGCTGAAGCCCTATCCGAACATCCGCGCCTACTTGCGCCGCATCTCCGCGCGAGAGGCCTACCAGCGCGCCATGCAAAAGGCCGATCCAGGCCTCGATCGACCGATGGATTGAAGCACCGCCGGCTATTCCGCCGGCCGGCTATAAGCGGAGTAGAGCAGGTCGAAGATCCGGCTCGCCTCCGCGAGCAGGGCGTCGTCGTCCTTCGCCTTCTCCTTCGCGCCCTTGAGAAGCGTCTCGAGGCCCTTCGCGTCCGGGACGGGAATGCCGCCGACGTCGAGGTAGTGCACGGACTTGCCGATCAGGACGAGCGCCTCGTCGTGCTCCAGGCCGAAGGTCGCCGCCAGGACCTCGAAGGTGACGCGGCCGTCCACGTGGGTGAACTGCGCGCCGTCGAAATCGAAGCCCAGCGCCTTCTTCGGCCGGTCGCGCGGGTGGTCCAGCCAAACGAAGCGCGCTTCGCGATCGATGAAGCGGCGAATCAGCCAGGCGCTCGCCATGCGATCGACCCAGAGGTTCTTCCGGGTCGCCCAGAGACGCCGCCTGTACGCCGCCGGATCGAGCTGCCGGACCGAGCGGCGCGACTGCCGGGGCTCGCCTTTCGGGAAGGCGCGCTGGAAGTCGCGCGTCAGCCTCTCGAGCGCCTCGGCGGCCTGCCGTCTCGCCTCCCCTGGAAAAAAGTCGATTTCCGTGAGCCGCTGCGCCGAGCGCCGCGCGCGCTCGACGGCGCCGCGCGCCTTTGCGGCCCCCACGCGCGAGAAGGACGAGCGCAGGGTTTCGAGGTCGCGCAATAGGGCGCCATATTCCGCGCTGCGGTCGAAGAGCTTGCGCAGCTCAGCGGCTTCGCCTTCAGATTTCGCCGTTATCTCTACAACCTGCGCCGTGCCACCTGCTCCGGCGATCTCGGCCTGCATTTTCGCCAGCAGCGGGGCGCCGGCGGAGCCCTTCGGCAAGAGGTACACGCCATCGCGCAGGACACCGCAACCCGTTTCCTTCAATGCCCGCCACACGCGCACCCGCAGCGTCGCGTGCCGTGCCGGGAGGCTGAGGACCAGGGCGTCGTAGATTTCCATGGTTATGAGTATTACACGACCGGTAATGGGATTGACAGCTCACGGTGGGCGCGCGTAGCGTGCGTCCTCGTAAGGCGCTCGCCTTAGCC
>JBLNDP010000068.1:0-31192 GCA_050261755.1 Clostridia bacterium | reverse complement strand
GCCGCCGTACGTGCCCATGCAGCGCACCGCCTGGCGCGCGCGCCTCGGGCGGTGGGTGCGCGCCCGTCTCGCACGCTCGGGCACATGCTAAATTCGGCCGCATGGAATATCGCCTCCTGGGCCGCACCGGCGTGCGCGTCTCGCAGCTCTGCCACGGCACGATGGCCTTCGGCGGGGACGCCGATGCGGCCGAGTCCGCGCGCATGTTCCGCGCCTGCCGCGATGCCGGAATCAATTTCTTCGACACCGCGGACCAGTACAACGGCGGGCGCTCCGAGGAGATCCTCGGCGAGCTGATCCGCGGCGAGCGCGACTCGCTCGTCATCGCCACCAAGTGCTACAACCCGAGCGGCCCGGACGTGAACGCGCGCGGCGCCTCCCGCCGCCACGTGAGCCGCGCCGTCGAGGCGAGCCTGCGCCGCCTGAAGACCGACCGCATCGACGTGCTCTACCTGCACCAGTTCGATGCGCTGACGCCCATCGAGGAGATGATGCGGGCGCTGGAAGACGCGGTGCGCGCGGGCAAAGTCCTCTACCCCGCCGCCAGCAACTTCGCCGCGTGGCAGTCGCAGGCCGCGCTCGACGTGCAGGAGCGCATGGGCTGGGCGCGCCTGCAGGCCCTGCAGCCGATGTACAACCTCGTGAAGCGCCAGGCCGAGGTCGAGATCCTCCCCATGGCGCAGGCGAACGGCGTGTCCGTGTTCCCCTACAGCCCCGCAGGCGGCGGCCTCCTCTCGGGCAAGTACGCCGCGAAGGCTGGCAAGGGGCGCCTCACGACGAACAAGATGTACGAGGCCCGCTACGGGGACGCCTGGATGCACGAAGTCGCGGCGCGTTTTGTCGATTTCTCGAAAAAGATGGGCGTGCACCCCGTCAGCCTGGCGGTGGCCTGGGTCGGCGCGCATCCGGGCGTGACGGCGCCCATCATCGGCGCGCGCAGCCTCGAGCAGCTGCAGGCCTCGCTCGACTCGCTCAAGATCGCCATGACGCCCGAGCTGCGCGCCGAAGTCGCCGCGCTTTCGCGCACCCCGGCGCCGGCAACCGATCGCTCCGAGGAAACGAAGGCGAAATAGTCCGGCCGGACCAGCGCAGGTCGTGGAAAGCTCGACACTGAAGCGCCTCTCGGCCTAGGGACCCGACTGCCGGTCGCGACGCTGCATTAACACGACAGGGGATAAGGTGGCGGCCATGCCCTGCCGGCCGGCCGCCCTGCTCTCAGCGATCCTCGCGGTGCTTGGCTGCCTGCTGGCCGGCTGCAGCGCCCTGCTGCCGAAGTCGCATACCACCACGCAGAGCCCGTGGGCGAGCTACCGCGACGTGCAGCTCACGTTCGACAAGATCATCCCGGGCCAGACCACCTCGAGCGAGCTGCACGACCTGCAGCTCGATCCGCAGGCGAACCCGAACATCGCCATCCTCAACTATGCCGACGTCCTGCAGCGGTTCGTGCCCAACGCGTCGATCCGCATGGACGACCTGGACCAGGGCGTGCGCGAGTGCCTGAGCGCGAAGACCCTGTGCCAGGGCTACGTGGTCGCGCAGAAGTCGGTGGTGAAGAACCGCGAGGGCAATTTCTTCGCCGACGTCCTCGGCTTCCATCGCGAGACCTACACCACGGGCTGGAAGTTCGACGGCCTGATCCTCATCAAGGACGGCGTGGTGATCTACAAGCTGACCGGCGGCCAGCCGTCGATCTCGGAGCGCGAGGACGTGAAGAACCCGCTCGGCCCGGTGATGGGCCTCGGGCAGAAGATCTTCGGGATCTTCTAGCGATCCGTAGGAACGACGCTAGGCGTCGTAGGGGTGCCGCCGGACGATCGTCTCCTCCCGGTCGGGACCGGTGGAGATGAGGTCGATCGGCACGCCGCAGAGCTTCTGGACGCGGTCGAGGTACTGCCGCGCCGCGGCGGGCAGGCCCTCGTAGCGCTTCACGCCCACCGTGCTTTCCCGCCAGCCCGCGAGCTCCTCGTAGACGGGCACGCAGCGCTCGAGCTCCTCGGCGCCCACCGGCAGGATGTCGCTCATCTCGCCGTCGATCTGGTAGCCGGTGCAGATCTTGACCGACTCGGCGCCGTCGAGCACGTCGAGCTTCGTGATGCACAGGCCCGAGACGCCGTTCAGCTGGATGGAGCGCTTGAGCGCGGCGGCGTCGAACCAGCCGGTGCGGCGCGGCCGGCCGGTGGTCGCGCCGAACTCCTGCCCGCGCTGGCGCAGCCGCTCGCCGACATCGTCGGAAAGCTCCGTCGGGAACGGGCCTTCGCCGACCCGCGTGCTGTAGGCCTTGGTGATGCCCAGCACGTAGTGAAGGTGCATCGGGCCGATGCCCGCGCCCGCCGCCGCGGCGCCCGCCACGCAGTTGGACGAGGTGACGTACGGATACGTGCCATGGTCGATGTCGAGGAGCGAGCCCTGCGCGCCCTCGAAGAGCAGGTTCTTGCCCTTGCGGTTGGCGTGGTAGAGCGCGCGCGGCACGTCGGCCACCAGCGGCCGCAGCCGCGGCGCGAGCTCGAGCGACTCGTCCAGGGTCTTCTGGAAGTCGATCTTCTGCTGCCCGTAGTACTTCTCGAGGACGAAGTTATGGAAGTCGAGGAGCTCGCGCAGCTTGTCCGCGAAGCGCGTCGGCCGGAAGAGGTCTTGCACCCGCAGGGCGCGGCGGGCGACCTTGTCCTCGTACGCCGGGCCGATGCCGCGGCCCGTGGTGCCGATCTTCTTCGCCGCCTCGCGCGCGCGGTCGAGCGCCACGTGGTAGGGCAGGATGAGCGGGCAGGCCTCTGAAACGATGAGGCGCGCGACGACGTTGCGCACCCCGCCGCGCTCGAGCGCATCCATCTCCTCGATGAGGGCGTGGGGCGAGAGCACCACGCCGTTGCCGATGAAGCAGTCCACGCCTTCGCGCAGGATGCCCGACGGAATGAGGTGGAGCACCGTCTTCTGGCCGCCGATGACAAGGGTGTGGCCGGCGTTGTGCCCGCCCTGGAAGCGCACCACGCCCTGGGCGCGGTCGGTGAGCCAGTCGACGATCTTGCCCTTTCCCTCGTCGCCCCACTGCGTTCCCACCACCACGACGTTTCTTGCGGTCATTTCCGTTTGGTCTTTCCGTTGGAGCGGATGCCCGCGAGCGTGCGCAGGTCGATGGAGAAGCCGGTCGCCGGCCGCGCCCGGCCGAACGCCTTGCCGACCTCGTCATAGCGCCCGCCGCGCGCCACCATCAGGGAAGCCGAGGCTGCGTCGGCCGCGCCCTTGCAATAGGCGTCGAATACGACGCCCGAATGATAGTGATAGCCGCGCAGCTCGGCGAGGTCGAAGCCCACCGGGATCGGACAAGCCTTCGCGAGGGCGCGCAGGGTATTCAATGCCTTCGCGATGGCGTCCATCCTGGGAAGGGATTTCGCCGCGACGTCCAGCACCTCCGGGCCGCCATACAGGTCCGGCAGGAGCGACACCGCCTCCTGCATCTTCTTCGGCAGCTTGCGCGCGAGCGAGGCGATGCCCGGCCGGTCCTTCTTCTGCAGGGCCTCGAAGAGCTCGCCCTCGAGCTCGGGCGTAGCCTTCGCCTCGTTCATGAGCGCGCGGAAGACGGCCACGTGGCCGATGTCGATGCGCGGCGACCGCGCGCCGGCGAGCGCGAGCGACTCGCAGAGCAGCCGCTGGACCTCGAGGTCGGCGGCGACGCCGGCCTCGCCGTAGATCTCGGCGCCGATCTGGATGGGCTGGCGGGTCGCGCCGGGGCTCGCCGGGCGCGTGTGCAGGACGCTGCCGGCGTAGCAAAGCCGCGTCACGCCCTTGCGGTTGAGGAGGTGCGCATCGATGCGCGCCACCTGCGGCGTGATGTCCGCGCGCAGGCCCATCATGCGTCCCGAAAGCTGGTCGACGACCTTGAAGGTGCGCACGTCCAGGTCGTGCCCGGTGCCGGTCAGGAGCGAGTCCGTGTACTCGAGCAGCGGCGGGATCACCAATTCGAATTTGTTTCCGAAGAACAAATCCAGGAGGGAACGGCGCAGCGCCTCGATCCGCATGGCCTCGGGCGGCAGGATGTCCTCGACGTACTCGGGAAGAAGCCACTTCATGCTCACATCCTCACGAGCCAGAGGATGACCAGCCCGACGAGCATGGACGACAGGCCCACGAAGCGGATCTGGCCGTCGTTCATCTGCGTGATCTTGCGGAAGGTGTCGCGCCAGAGGTTCGGCGCGAGGAAGGGCAGCACCCCCTCGAGGATGAGCATGAGGGCGAGCGCCATGATGAAGGTGCTCGTCACGCGCGCCCCCGGGCGGTCATTTCCGGCCCGCGGGGGCGGCGGCCCTGCCCTGCGAATCGCGCAGGTAGCGGAAGAAGTCCGAGTTCGGCTCGAGCAGCAGCAGGTCGTTCTTGCCGCGGAAGCTCGAGCGGTAGGCCTCCATGCTGCGCCAGAACGAGTAGAACTCCGGGTTCGCCGAGAAGGCGTTGGCGTAGATGGCCGAGGACTTGGCATCGCCCTCGCCCTTGATCCGCTGCGCGTCGCGGTAAGCCTCGGCGAGGATCACCTCGCGCTGCCGGTCCGCGTCGGCGCGCACGCGCTCGCTCTCCGCCGCGCCGGTGGCGCGCAGGTCGTTGGCGATGCGCTTGCGCTCCGCCTGCATGCGGCCGAACACCGACTCGCTCACCTCCTGCGGCAGGTCGACGCGCTTCAGCCGCACGTCGATGATCTCGACGCCGATGCGCTTGAGGTCCTCGCCGGCGCGCTGGCGCACCTTCGCCATGATCTCCTCGCGCTGGCCCGAGACGACATCGTGCACCGTGCGCACGCCGAACTCGTCGCGCAGGCTTCCCGAGACGGTCTGCTTGATGCGCGTGGCGGCGCGCCCCTCGTCGCCGGCCACGGAGAGGTAATACTGGCGCACGTCGGCGATGCGCCACTTCACGAACGAGTCGACCAGCACGGGGCGGTTGCCCTGGGTGAGGAAGCGCAGCGGCTCTGCATCGTCGAACGTGAGAATGCGCATGTCGAAGAAGCGCACGTTCTGGATGAGCGGCCACTTGAAGTGCAGGCCCGAGCGCTGCACCACTTCCTTGACCTCGCCGAGCTGGAAGACGATCGCGTTCTGCCGCTGGTCCACGGTGTAGAGCGCGCTCGAGACGAGCAGCAGCACCACCAGCACGGCCACGGCGACGGGCCCGAGGATCCTCATCGGTCGGCCCTCTCGCGGTTGCGCAGCGTCTCGCGGTTGCGCGGCGACGCCTCGGCGGGCGCCGCCTCCGAGGCAGAGGGCGAGCGCTGCGGCGGCGACGCTTCCGCGGCGCCGGCGCCCTGCATCAGCTTGTCGAGCGGCAGGTAGAGCAGGTTCCCCGAGCCGCGGTAATCCATGATGATCTTGTTGGTCGAGGACAGCACCTGCTGGATGGTGTCGAGGTAGATCCGCTCGCGGGTCACCGCCGGCGCCTTGGTGTACTCGGAAAGGATCTGCTTGAAGCGCGACGCCTCGCCCTCGGCGTTGGCGATCACGCGCTGCTTGTAGCCGTCGGCTTCCTGCATCAGGCGCGACGCCGCGCCGCGCGCACGCGGCACCACGTCGTTCGCGTAGGCCTGCCCTTCGTTCTTCTGCCGCTCGCGGTCCTGGTTGGCCTTCACGGCGTCGTCGAAGGCGGCCTGCACCTGCTCCGGCGGCTGCGCGTTCTGGATCGTCACGGCGCTGATGGAGATCCCGGTGCCATAGCGGTCGTGGATCTGCTGCATCAGCTCGCGCGCCTTGTTGGCGATGTCGACCTGCGTCTCGTACAGGATCGCGTCCATGCGGCTCTTGCCGATCACCTCGCGGATCGCCGTCTCGGCGATCTGCATCGCCGACTCGTCGGGACGGCGCACGTTGAAGACGTAGTCGCGCGCGTCCTTCACCGTGTACTGCACGGCGACCTGCAGGTCGATGATGTTCTCGTCGTCGGTGAGCATCAGCGATTCGCGCAGGACCTTGGTGCGCACGTTGTTGCGGTAGCCCACCTCGAGCGTGCGTACCTGCGTCATGTTGACGAGCTCGTGCGACTGGATCGGCCAGGGCATGCGCCAGCTCAGTCCCTTGCCCTGGTCGGTCTGCTCGGAGAAGCGCCCGAAGGTGAGGACGATCGCGCGCGAGCCGGCGTCGACGATGTAGAAGCCGCTCGCGAGCCAGACGGCGATCACGAGCGCGGCGATCAGACCCGCGCCGCCGCCCAGGTGCCAGGCCGGCCCGCCGCCGCCGCCCGCGGGCGGCTCGTCGCGACGCCGGCGGCCGAAGAGCTCAGCGAGGCGCCGGTTGAAATTGCGCCAGAGCTCGTCGAGGTCGGGCGGGCCCTGGTTCGGGCCGCCCGGGCCGCCTCGGGAACCATCGGGGCCGCGCGAGCCGCGTCCCCAGTTCGGGTCGTTCAAAGACATGGAATCAGTGCGTATGAAGAAAGGGCGCTTCGGCTTCCGCCGTGCCTCGCGACGCCGAGCGGGCCCTGGCGAACCCGGCGATCGCAGCGCGTAGGCCCTCCAATCCCTGGCCGGTGCGCGCGCTCACGAAAACGCGGGAAATCCTACCATATTCATCGGTTTCCACGCGCTCCGAGAGGTCTGCGGCATCGATCTTGTTCATGACGAGCAGCTGCGGAATCGCGTCCGCGCCGATCTCCTTCAGCACCTTGTTGACTTCCTCCTGCTGCTCTTCGCGCGCCGGCGACGACGCGTCGACCACGTGCAGGAGCAGGTCCGCATGCACGGTCTCCTCCAGCGTGGCGCGGAAGGCGGCGACGAGGCCGTGCGGCAAGTCACGGATGAAACCCACGGTATCGGAGACGGCGACATTGCCCGCGCCCTCGATCCAGACGCGGCGCGTCGTGGTGTCGAGCGTCGCGAAGAGCTTGTCGGCCTCGTACGCCTTGGCGTGCGCGAGCGCGTTGAAAAGCGTCGACTTGCCGGCGTTCGTGTAGCCCACGATCGACGCCGACAGCACGTCGCGCCGCACGCGGCCGCGCCGCTGCACCGTCCTGTGCTTCTGCAGCGTCTTCAGCTTGTCCTTCAGGACCTTCACGCGCTGGGCGAGATAGCGCCGGTCGAGCTCGAGCTGCTTCTCGCCCGGGCCGCCGGTGGCGCCGAGGCCGCCGCGCTGGCGCTCCAGGTGCGACCAGCCGCGCACGAGGCGCGTCGACAGGTGCTGGAGCCGCGCGAGCTCCACCTGCAGCTTGCCTTCGTTCGTCTGCGCGCGCTGCGCGAAGATCTCGAGGATCAGCTCCGTGCGGTCGAGCACGCGCCGCTGCAGCTCGCGCTCGAGATTGCGCTCCTGCGCGGGCGAGAGGGCATGGTTGAAGATCACGAAGCCCGCGTTCAGATCCTGCGCGGCGCGCAGGATCTCCCCCACCTTGCCGCTGCCGGCGTAGAACTTCGGGTCGGGACGCTGCCGGCGGCCGCGGATCAGCCGGTGGCGCAGCACCCCCGCGCTGTGCACGAGCCGCACCACTTCGTCGACGCTCTCTTCGTAGTTCTCGCCCCCGAAGTCGAGGCAGACGATGATCGCCGCCTGCGGATCGGCGGCTGCGACGGGGTTGTCCAGCTAGGCCTGCTCTTTCGCTGCCGCGGCCCTCGGGCTATTCAGCGTCTTTGTCCGTGCCGAGGTTGATCGGGCGGGACGGCACGACGGTGGAGATGGCGTGCTTGTACACCATCTGCGTCACCGAGTTGCGCAGCAGCACGACGTATTGGTCGAACGACTCGATCTGGCCCTGCAGCTTGATGCCGTTGACGAGGTAGATCGAGACCGGGACGTGCTCCTTGCGGAGCGTGTTGAGGAATGGGTCTTGTAGCAGCTGCCCTTTGTTGCTCATGTTGTTCTCTCTGGGGGGTTTTGTAGCCATACTCTAAAGGAATTGCCCAGCGGTTTCTAGCGCTTAGCCGAGCCTGACAGGCGGCTCGACGTCGCCGCATTGCGCGCGGAAACGCAGGGCGTGATCCATCAGGACGCAGGCGAGCATGGCTTCGCCGATCGGCGTCGCGCGGATGCCGACGCAGGGATCGTGCCGCCCGGTCGTGGCGATGGTGGCGGGCTTGCCGTGGAGGTCGATCGTGCGCCGCGGCAGGCGAATGCTCGAGGTGGGCTTCAGGGCCATCGATGCCGTGATGTCCTGGCCGGTCGAGATGCCGCCCAGCACGCCGCCGTTGTTATTGGTCACGAACCCTTTCGGGGTCATCTCGTCGCCGTGCTCGCTGCCCTTCTGGGCGATCGAGCGGAAGCCTGCGCCGATCTCGACGCCCTTCACGGCGTTGATCGACATCAACGCGGCGGCAATGTCCGCATCCAGCCGCCCGTAGACCGGCTCGCCCCATCCGGCCGGCACGCCCTCTGCGACGACGTTGACCCGTGCGCCCACCGAATCGCCGCTCTCGCGCAGCTCGTCCATGAATTTCTCGAGCTCGGGAACGGCCTTCGCGCTCGCCGCGAAGAACGGATTCTGGTCGACGAACTTCCAGTCCTCGAAGGCGATCTCCCTCGGTCCGAGCTGCGCCAGGTAGCCGCGCACCTGGACGCCGTAGCGCTCCTTCAGCCATTTCTTCGCGATCGCGCCGGCGGCCACGCGCACCACGGTCTCGCGCGCCGAGGCGCGGCCGCCGCCGCGCGGGTCGCGAAAGCCGTATTTCTGCGTGTAGGTGAAATCCGCGTGCCCAGGGCGGAACTTGGCCGCGATGTCCGCGTAATCCTTGGAGCGCTGGTCCTCATTGCGCACGAGGAAGCCGATGGCGGTGCCGGTGGTGCGGCCCTCGAACACGCCGGACAGGATCTCGACGCGGTCGCTCTCGCGCCGCTGCGTCACGTGGCGCGACGTGCCCGGCTTCCTTCGATCCAGCTCCTTCTGGATGTCCTCCGCCGAAAGCGAAAGGCCGGGAGGACAGCCGTCCACGACGCCGCCGTACGCCGGGCCGTGCGACTCGCCGAACGAGGTGACGCTGTAGAGAAGGCCGAAGCTATTGCCGGACATGGGCCGATTTTACAGGCCCATGTCGGGTCGGCCCTACGCCGGCCAGTTTTTGATGTAGCCCTTGAGCATCTTGTTCTCGAAGTCCTGCTCTTCGAGAACCGCCTTCGCCACGTCCCGGAACGAGATGACGCCGAGCAGCTTGCCGTCGCTCATGACCGGCAGGTAGCGGGCGCCCGACTCGAGCATCGTGCGGCGCAGCTCGTTCACCTCCATGTCCGGCTCGGTGGTGACGGGGTCGCGCACCATCATGTCGGCCACCTTGGCCTCGGCGAGCGAGCCGCCGCCCTTCGCGACGGCGCGCAACAGCTCGTGGAAGGTGAGCATGCCCACCATGCGTCCCTGCTCGAGGACGACGAGCGAGCCGAGGTTCTCGGAGGCCATCCGGGCGACCGCGTCGACCGCGCGACCGGTCGGCTCGATGCTCAGCAGGCGGTTTCCTTTGACACGCAGGATCTCTTTCACTTGCATGGTGGATCACCTCCTGCAGCCAGAATACTCTTTTGGCTCGTGTCGACAAGGGGAAAACCCGTGGAAAAGCGCATGGAGCGCCGCAGCAGAAAAGCGGCCCTGGTCACGGGCGCCGCGCGCGGCATCGGCGCTGCCATCGCGCGCGCCCTGCTGGTGCGCGGGTACCAGGTCGTTGTCGCCGATGTGCTACGCCCGCGCGGCATGCCGGACCGGGGGGCGTTGACGTTCGTCAAATGCGATGTCTCGAGGGAAGCCTCGGTAAGGGACTGCGTGCGTCGGACCCTGAGCCAATTCGGCCGCCTCGACGCGCTGGTGAACAACGCCGGCCTCGCCGATCCGGCCGATCCGCCGGTCGAGCGGCTTTCGCTTGCCGCGTGGAACCGCCGCCTCGCCGTGAACCTCACGGGGGCGTTCCTCATGGCGAAGCATTGCGCGCCGCACCTGCGCAAGGCGCGCGGCGCGATCGTCAACATCGCGTCGACGCGTGCGCTCCAGTCGGAGGCGGACACCGAGGCCTACGCGGCGAGCAAAGGCGGGCTCGTGGCGCTGACGCACGCGCTGGCGATGAGCCTCGGCCCGGCCGTGCGCGTGAATTGCGTGAGCCCGGGATGGATCGCGCATGAGCCGGTGCGCCCCAAGGACCATGCGCAACACCCGGTCGGACGCGTCGGCCGCTCGGACGACGTGGCGGAGCTCGTCGCGTTCCTCGTCTCGCCGCGCGCGGGCTTCATCACGGGGCAGAACTTCGTCATCGACGGCGGCATGACGAAGAAAATGATCTACGTTTGACCCTTTTCTCTTAACTCTCGCGGCCGGCGTGCGCGAATGTTGCGCGCCGGATACGGCCCCTCCGGAGGAGGGCCTCATGGCCCCGAAGGAGCCGCATGAGCCGTTGCCGGCGTGGCACAATCGCCTCATGACGCCCCGCGCCATCACCATCCGCCTCGCCGAGCCGCGCGACGCGCAGGCGATCGCGCTGATGTCCCGCGACTTCATCGAGGCGGGGCTGGGCTGGAAGTACGACGCGCAGCGCGTGCTGCGCGCCATCCGCGACCGGGAAACGATCGCCGTCGTCGCCTGCGAAAGCACCAAGGGCGGCGGCGCCGGCGCGATCACCGCCTTCGCGATCATGGAATTCGGCGACGAGCGTGCGCATCTCGTGCTCCTCGCCGTGCGGCCGTCGCACCGCCGCCAGGGCGTCGGCCTGCGCCTGCTCGAATGGCTGCTCGATTCCGCCCGCACCGCCGGCATGGCGAGCGTGCACCTGGAGCTGCGCTCGCACAACGACGCGGCGCGCCGGTTCTATCGCACCGCCGGCTTCTACGAGACGGTGCTCGTCCCGGGCTACTACCGCGGCGGCGAAGGACGCAAGGAAGGCGCCCTCCGGATGCTGCGCGTGCTGCGCGCCCCCGGACCCTTGCCGTTCACCTGGCGCCCCCCGAGGACTGAAGACACCTAGCCTTCAGGAAACCTCAGGGAACAATGGCGAAGCCGATCCGGAACTGCGTCTTCCGGCGCACGTTGTAGTCGAGGATGTCCTCGCCGTAGCCGGTAAAGAACTGGAAGTGAAGGTAGCCGCCGACCGGCCCGAAGCGCAGGTCGCGCACGCGGCGCGACGCATCGAGCAACAGGCTGCCCTTGCCGCTGTCCGGCAGGCGCGCGACGCCCGTGGCGATCCAGTTGTTGCCCGAATCCCAGCGAACGCGCCAGTCCACATTGCCGCGATAGTGGTTGATGTCGGGGTTCTCGTCCTTGTCGAGATAGCCGTAGATCTTCGGCGTGAACTCCACCCGCTCGCCGTCCGGGCGCGACCAGCGCCACTCGGGCCGCGCGAAGAGGATGTTGATCGAGCGCGAGCGGCCGGGGCCGCCGCCGTTCGACTCGTGCTCGATGCCCAGGCGCAGCGCATCGATCCAGGTGCGGTCGTCGGTGCGCTCCCACTTCCAGAAGAGCGACGGCCGGTAGCTCGTGTCGCGGAAGGGCTTCGACTCCGCCGAAAGGTCCCAGAGCGAATTCTGCGTGTAGCCGAAGTAGAACCCCGAGAGCCATGGCTGTCCCTGCCCGAAGCCGCTCGACGGGTCGAACAACCGGTACTTGAACGACAGCTGGAAGCGCGCGCTGTAGCCCTGGCGCGCGCCGAGCACGAAGTACATCGGGTCGTTCTCGGAGAGCGGCGGCTCGCTCGAGCCGGCGTAGACCGCGGGCGCAACGGGCGCCGGCGAAGCGGCGGCGACGGGCGGCGGCGCTTCGGCGATCAATATCAGGACGCTCGACGCGCGGCCGGGAAGATCGAGCTCGACCGCGCCGAGCACGTCGGCAGGCAGCGTTGCGTCGTACAGCCGGCGCTCGCCGAGTGCGGGCGCCTGCGCCTCGAGCCGCAGGATGCGCTCCTCCGCGCCGGAGCGGAGCCGCGCCTCGAGGGAATCGGGCAAGGTCGCGCCGGCCGGGCCGAGGACGATCACCTGGAAACGCTCGCCGGCACGCGGGCGCGCATCCGCGGTCGCCAGGATCCATTCGGGCGCCGCCGCTTGCGCCGCTCGTGCCGCGAGCGCAAGCAGGAGAAGGAAGGCGAAGAGCGGCAGCCGCTTCACGGCAGGTCCCAGTCGCGCGTGCCGGCGAAGTGCTCGACGAGGAAATCGACGAAGAGCCGCACCTTCGCGGACAGGTGCTTGCGGCTCGGATAGACGGCGTAGATCGGCAGCGGCTCCGGCTCGAAGTCCTGCAGGAGCGGCAGCAGGCGCCCGGCGCGCACCTCCGGCCCCACGATGAACGCCGGCTCGAAGACGATCCCGGCGCCAAGCGCCGCGGTTTCGGCGACGAAGTCGCCGCTGTTCGAGTGCAGGTTCCCGCTCACGCGCACCGCGCGCGTCTCGCCGCCAGGGCCGCGGAAGCGCCAGACGCCGCGCTGCGAGGTGTACTCATACGTGAAGCAATTGTGCCGCGCGAGATCCTCCGGCGTCTTGGGCACGCCATGACGCTCGAGATAGCGCGGCGCGGCGCATGGAACGATGCGGGTCTCGCCCAGCTTGCGCGCGACGAGATGCTGCCCGCCCGGCGTGCCGATGCGAACGGCGAGGTCGAAGCCCTCCTCGACCAGGTCGACGATGCGCTCGGAAAGCGAGACATCGAATCGCACCTCCGCGTGCCGCTCGAGGAAGGCGGCGATCGCCGGCGCGAGGTGGCGGTCGCCGAACGCGCCGGCCGTGGTGAGCTTGATCGTCCCGCGCGGAACCACCGCCGCGCGAGAGGCCTCCTGCTCGGCCTCGTCCAGGTCCGCGAGGAGCTGCACGCAGCGCTCGTAGTAGGCGCGGCCGCTCTCCGTCAGGCTGACGCGGCGCGTCGTGCGATGGAGCAGTCGCGCGCTCAGGTGAGCCTCCAGTTCGGCGACGTGGCGCGAAACGGCCGACGTGGAAGCCCCGAGGCGCTCCGCGGCCTTCGCAAAGCTCCCGGACTCAACGACTTGGGCGAAGACCTGCATGGCGGCCAAGCGATCCATGGGTCATTATGCCGATTTTCGGGATAGTCTTTCCATCCGCAGCCCCTTTATCCCATTCGGCAGGACTTTCATCATGCGTCCCTTCGGACCCACACTAAAGGAGACCAGACATGATCGACCCCCGTACGGCGCCTTATGCCGCCTTCGCCCTGAGGGTGGCGCTGGGCGCGATGTTCATCGCCCACGCCGCGCTCAAGTACTTCGTGTTCACGTTGCCGGGCACGGCGCAGTTCTTCCAGTCGCTCGGCCTGCCCGCCGCGCTGGCCTACCTGACCTTCGCTGCCGAGCTCGCGGGCGGCGCGCTCATCCTGGCCGGCGTCGCCACCCGTTGGGCGGCGGCCGCTCTGGTGCCGATCTTGCTCGGCGCCGCGTGGGCCCATTCGGGGAACGGGTGGCTCTTCACCGCCGCGAATGGCGGCTGGGAATATCCGGCGTTCCTGTCCATTGCCGCACTTTCGCAGGCGCTGCTCGGCGATGGGAAGTTCGCGCTGGCGAACGTCATCGCCGCGCCTGCAAAATCCGCACAACCCCTTACCGCTTAAAAGAGGAGAAGACGCAATGAAGCTCTATTACTCGCCCGGTGCCTGTTCCCTTTCGCCGCACATCGTGGCGCGCGAGGCCGGCATCCCGATCGAGCTGCAGAAAGTGAGCACGAAGGACAAGACGATGGACGGAGGCGGCGACTACTGGAAGGTGAACGGCAAGGGTTACGTGCCGGCGCTGCAGCTCGACGACGGGCAAGTCCTCACCGAAGGGCCCGCCATCGTCCAGTACCTGGCCGACCGCAAGCCGGACTCCGGGCTCGCGCCGAAGAACGGCACGCCGGAACGCTATCGGCTGCAGGAGTGGCTCAACTTCCTCACCGCGGAGATCCACAAGTCGTTCTCGCCGCTTTTCCGCCCGACTACGCCGGACGAGTACAAGGCGATCTCCAAGGAGAACCTCGCCAAGCGCTTCGACTGGCTGAACGAGCAGCTTGCCGGCAAGGACTACCTGATGGGCAAGCAATTCAGCGTCGCCGATGCGTACCTCTTCGTCCTGCTGGGCTGGACCAAGCCGACGGGCATCGACCTTGCGCGCTGGCCCAACCTCGCCGCCTTCCACGCCCGCGTGGCGGCGCGGCCGAAGGTCAAGGAGGCCATGGCTGCCGAAGGCCTCATCAAGCAGGCGGCCTAGCCGTGGCCCGGCTGCCGAGCGTCTTCATCTCCCACGGCTCGCCGATGCACGCGCTGCAGGCCGGCGCAGCGGGGGCCGCGTGGGCGGCGCTCGGCCGCAGCCTGCCGCGCCCGAAGGCCATCGTCATCGCCTCGGCGCACTGGGAAACCACGGTGCCCATGCTCACCGGCTCGCCGCGGCCGGAAACGGTCCACGACTTCTACGGCTTCCCGCAGCCGCTGTACGAGCTGCGCTACCCGGCCGCGGGCTCGCCGCAGACGGCGCAGCGGGCGCAGTCGCTCCTGCGCGAGGCCGGCCTCACCGCGGGCATCGACGGCACGCGGGGGCTGGACCACGGCGCCTGGGCGCCCTTGCTCTACGCCTATCCGGACGCGGACATCCCGGTAGTGCAGGTCTCGCTGCAGCCGGCCTTCGGCCCCACGCACCACGTGGCGCTCGGCCGGGCGTTGCGACCGCTCGCGGACGAAGGCGTGCTCCTGCTCGGCTCGGGCCACCTGACACACAACTTGCGCGACATGGACCGCTCCGGGCGCTCGGCCCCCGCACCCTACGCCCGGGACTTCCAGCGCTGGGTCTTCGAGAGGATCGAGGCGCGCGCGCTCGATGAGCTGGCGGAGTATCGCGCCCTCTCGCCGAGCGGCGTGCGCGCGCACCCTACCGAGGAGCACTTCCTTCCGCTTTTCTTCGCCCTCGGCGCGGCAAGCGACGCCGCGCGCCCGGAACGCGTCTTCGATGCCATCGATTCCGGCGCGCTCGCGATGGATGCGTACGTCTTCCATTGACTTCGCATTTGACGAGTAGCGCAAAGCGGGAGCACACTGGCGCTGCAGTTCGTATTGCCTCAGCCAACAACTCTTTCAAGGGAGGCCAAGTGGCAAAGCGCAAAAAGGCCAAAAAAGCCAAGAAGAAGTAAGTAGGCCAGGTAAAAACGAAAAGCCCGCGCAAGCGGGCTTTTCGTTTTACGGCGCCTTCCGAGCTTGCGTCCTAGCCGCCCAGCGCCCTGAAGAGATCGGCGATGGCGGCGCGGTAGGCCCGCAGCGCCTCGATGCGGCCGCTCTGGGCGGCGAGGAGGCCGCGCTCCGCATCGATCACGTCGAGCTGGCTGGCGATGCCGTTCTGGTAGCGCAGTCGCGCGAGGCGCGCCGCCTCGCCGAGCGCCGTGGCGCGCGCCGACTCCGCGTCGTAGCTCTCCCTCGCGCGTGCCTGGGCGGCGAGCGCTGCCCGCGTCTCGCTGAAGGCCGTCTGGATGGCCTTCTGGTACTGGGCGAGGAGCTGGCGCTCGCGCGCCTCCGTCTGCGCGGTGCGCGCCTGCAACCGCCCTCCCTGGAAGATCGGCTGGGTGAGCGCCAGGCCGAGGCTCCACAGGCCGGCCCCGCCGGTGAAGAGGTTCGAAAGCTGGGCGCTCTCGCTGCCGAGGGCGCCGGTGAGGACGATGGAGGGGAAAAGCTCCGCGCGCGCCGCGGCGATGCGCGCGTTGCCCGCGGCCAGGTGGCGTTCGGCCTCGACAAGGTCCGGCCGGCGCAGGAGGAGCTCCGACGGCATGCCCGAGGGCACGACGAGCGGCCCGGGCTTTTCGCCTTCGGCGACCTTGACGGGCACGGAATTCTCGAAGACCTCGCGCGGCGTGCGCCCCAGCAGGACGCCGAGCGCGGCCTGCTGCGTCTCGTAGTCGCGCTCGAGGGGCGGCAGCTGGGCGCGCACGCCAGCCGCCTCCGCCTCCAGCTGGCGCAGCTCGAAGTCGCCGATCAGGCCCGCCTCGGTGCGCTTCCTCTGCAGCCGCAGCGCTTCCTCGCGCAGCTCCACGGTCTTCCTCGTCAGGCCGATCTGCTCGTCAAGGGCGCGCAGCGTGAAGTACGCCTTGGCCACCTGCGCGGCGAGCGCGAGGCGCACCGTGTCGCGCGCGGCCTCGCTCGCCTCCACCTCGAAGCGCGCCGCCTGCGCGCTCGAGCGGATGCGGCCGAAGAAATCGAGCTCGTAGGAGACGTTGAGGGTGGCCCGGTAGTCGCTGAACTCGCTCGGGATCACCCCGCCGGGCGGGAAGCTCGCCGTCCGCGTGGAGACCCGCTGGCGCGCCGCGCTGCCGCTCGCGCTCACGGCGGGGAAGAGCCCCGACTCGACCTCTCCGGCAAGGCCCCGTGCCTCGTCCACCCGCGCGACCGCGAGGGCGAGGTCCTGATTCTTCGCCAGCGCCTCGTCCACGAGCCCGTCGAGCTGCGCATCGCCGTAGATCCGCCACCAGCGGCCATCCGAGGCCGCATTTGCCAAATAGGGCGGCGCGCTTTCCTTCCACGCCGCCGGCAGCTCGACCGCCGGACGCTCATAGGCCGGCCCCACGGTGCAGCCGGCAAGCAGCATGGCGACGAGGAGCGGCGTTGCCTTATTCATGGCGGCCCTCCTCGTGCGGCGCGCGGTGCGGCCGCTCGACAGTCGCATGGCTCGTGCGCCGCGCGGACTCCACTTCGCCCTTGATCTCCGCGGTGGTGCGCCGCTCGCGCAGCTTCCGGTCGGTGAGCAGCTTGAAGAACATGGGCACGAAGAAGATGGCGAGGAAGGTCGCCGCGAGCATTCCGCCCATCACGCCGGTGCCGACCGAGCGCCGGGCGCCGGCGCCGGCGCCATGCGAGAGCGCGAGCGGCAGCACGCCGAAGATGAACGCGAGCGAGGTCATGAGGATGGGCCGGAAGCGCAGCCTTGCCGCCTCGAGCGCCGCGGCGGCGGCCGAGAGGCCTTCGCGTTCCTTCAGCTCGGCGAACTGCACGATCAGGATGGCGTTCTTCGCCGCGAGGCCGAGCAGCGTCACCAGCCCGATCTGGAAGTACACGTCGTTGGTGTACCCGCGCAGCCACACCGCTGCGAGCGCGCCGAAGGTTCCGAAGGGGAGCGCAAGGAGCACGGAAAGCGGCAGCGACCAGCGTTCGTACTGGGCGGCGAGGATCAGGAACACCATGATCACGGCGAGGCCGAGCGCGATGACCGACGTGCCGCCCGATTTCTTCTCCTGGTAGGACTGGCCGCCCCAGTCGAAGCTGAAATCCTGCGGCAGCACTTCGCCGGCGAGGCGCTCGATTTCCGCGATTGCTTGCCCTGAGGAGACGCCCGGCGCGCCCTGGCCGAGGAGCTTCACCGCCGGCAGGTTATTGAAGCGCGTGAGCGAGTCCGGGCCCGAGGAATAGCGGATGTTGGCGAGCGCCGCGAGCGGCACCATCTCGCCGCGGTCGGAGCGCGCGTAGACGGCGCCGACGTCCTGCGGCGTCTTGCGGAAGCCCGGCTCCGCCGACATGAGCACCTGCCAGGTGCGGCCGTACTTGTTGAAGTCGTTCACGTAGAAGCTGCCGAGCGTGGAGGCCAGCGCGCCGTACGCCTCGCCGAGCGAGACGCCGAGCGCCTTCGCCTTGTCGCGGTCGAGGTCCACGTAGAGCTGCGGCGTCGCCGGCCGCCAGAGCGTCTGCACACCGCCCAGGACTGGATCGGTGTTCGCTTTTCTTAAAAACTCTCCCATCACCTGCGCGAGGCGCTGGGCCCCGCCCTCGCCGCGGTTCTGCAGGTAGAGCTCGAAGCCGCCCGCGGTGCCGAGGCCGAAGATCGGCGGCGGCGGGAAGGCGAGGACGAGGCCTTCCTTGATGTGCGCCGTGCGCCCGTAGAGCTCGCCGACCAGCTGCTTCGTCTCGACCTTGCGCTCGTCCCAGTGCTTCTGCGTGACGAAGATGGTCGCGGCGTTGTTGCGGAAGTAGCCGCCGAGGAAGTCGAAGCCGGTGAAGGCGACCGCATCCTCGTTCGCCGGGTTCGCCTTGATGGCCTGGATCACCTCGCCCACCACCTTGTCGGTGCGCTCGAGCGTGGCGCCGTCGGGCAGGATCACCGCGGCGATGTAGAAGCCCTGGTCCTCGTCGGGCACCAGGCTCCCCGGCGTGATGCGCCAGAGGAAGGCGGCGAGCGCCACCATGCCGCCGAACAGCACCATGCCCAGCGCGGCGCGGCGGATCATCCAGCCGACGCCGTTCTCGTAGCGGTCGGTGAAGCGGTGGAACCAGTCGTTGAACGCGGTGAAGAAGCGCCCGGGCGTCTTGTGTTCCCGTTTCAGGATGAGGACGCATAGGGACGGCGTGAGCGTCAGCGCGACGATTCCCGAGATCACCACGGCGATCGCGATGGTCACCGCGAACTGGCGATAGAGCTCGCCGGCGAGGCCGCCCAGGAAGGCGATCGGCACGAACACCGAGCACAGGACGAGCACGATCGCGATCACCGGGCCGGTGACCTCCTGCATCGCCTTGATGGCCGCCTCGCGGGCGGCGAGGTGCTCCTCGTGCATGATCCGCTCGATGTTCTCCAGCACGACGATCGCGTCGTCCACGACGATGCCGATCGCCAGCACCATGCCGAAGAGCGTGAGCGTGTTGATGGAGTAGCCGAGCGCGTAGAGTCCGGCGAAAGTGCCGACGAGCGACACCGGCACGGCCGCGATCGGGATCAGCGTCGCGCGCCAGTTCTGCAGGAAGATGAAGACCACGAGCACGACGAGCAGCATGGCTTCCAGCAGCGTGATCACCACCTCGCGGATCGAGACCTTCACGAAGCGGGTCGTGTCGTAGGGCACGCTGTAGTCCAGGCCGGCGGGGAAGCGCTGCTTGATCTCGTCGACCGTCTTCACCACGTCCTTCGCCACGTCAAGCGCATTCGCGCCGGGCAGCAGGAACACGCCGACCAGCGTCGCCTGCTGGCCGTTGATGCGGCCCACGAACTCATAGTCGCGCGAGCCGAGCTCGACGCGCGCCACGTCCTTCAGGCGCAGGGTCGACCCGTCGGGATTCGCCCGCAGGATGATGTCCTCGAACTCCTTCGGCTCGGACAGGCGTCCCTTGGTGGTGATGGTGTAGACGAGCTCCTGCGGCCCGCCGCTCGGCGACTGGCCGATCTTGCCCGCGGCGAACTGGGCGTTCTGCTCGTTGAGCGCGCGGATGACGTCGGTGGGCGAGAGCTTGAGCTGCGTCAGGCGGTCGGGCTTCACCCAGATCCGCATGGCGTAGTCCTTGGCGCCGAAGATCTGCACGTTGGTCGTGCCGGGCACGCGCTTCAGCGCGTCCAGCACGTTCAGCGTGACGTAGTTGGAGATGTAGAGGTTGTCGTAGCGGCCGTCGGGCGAGTAGAAGGCCAGCACCTGCAGGAAAGCCGACGAGCCCTTCTGCACGGTCACGCCCTGCCGGCGCACTTCTTCCGGCAAGCGCGGCTCGGCCTGCTTGACGCGGTTGTTGACGTTGAGCGCCGCCTGGTCGGCGTCGGCGCCGATGTCGAACGTGACCTGGATCTGCGCGATGCCGTTCGAGCCCGAGGTCGAGCTCATGTAGATCATCTTCTCGACGCCGGTGATCTGGTTCTCGAGCGGCGCGGCGACGGTCTGCTCCAGCGTCTCGGCCGAGGCGCCGGGATAGATGGCCTGGACGGTGACGACCGGCGGCGCGATCTCCGGGTATTGCGCGATCGGCAGCGTGCGGATCGCCGCGAGGCCCGCGAGCATGATGAAGATCGAGAGCACGGCCGCAAAGATCGGCCGGTCGATGAAGAAGCGGGAGAACATGGCTTACTGCTTCTTCGCCGGCGGTTTCTGCTCGGCGCCGGCGGGCGGCTTCTGCGGCCCCGCCTCGGCGATCTTCACCGGCGCGCCCGGCCCGAGCTTCATGAGGCCATCGACGATCACCTTGTCACCCGGCTTGAGGCCGTTCAGGACCACCCAGTCCTCGCCGGCCCATTCGCCGAGCTCGAGCGGGCGCGGCTCGGCCGCGCCCTTGTCGTTGACGATGTATACGAACTTGCCTTGCGGCCCCTCCAGCACCGCCTTCTGCGGGACCGTAAGCGCGTCGGGGCGCGTCGCGCCCTTGAGGATGACCCTGACGAACTCGCCGGGACGCAGCACGAGGTCGGGATTCGGCAGCTGGGCGCGCATCTCGCGCGTGCCGGTCGCCGGGTTCACGCGCACGTCGGCGAAGTTCACGCGCCCGGTATGGGCATAGAGGCTGCCGTCGGCGCGCCGCAGGACGACCTGGAAGCCGCCGTTCTTGGGCAGGACGAGCCGCCCGGTGGCGGTCTGCTCCTGGATGCGCGCCTGCTCGTGGTCGGGCACGCCGAAGTTGACCCAGATCGGGTCGACCTGCACGACCGTGGTCAGCAGCGCATCGGGCCCCGGGACGAGCGAGCCCTCCGAGCGCTGCGAGCGGCTGGCGATGCCGGAGATGGGCGACTCGACCCGCGTGTATCCGAGGTTGAGCTTCGCGTCGATCAGGCGCGCACGCGCGGCCTTCAAATCCGCGGCGCCGATGCTTTCGCCGGAGACCGCGTCGTCATACTCCTTCTGGCTGACCGCCTTCTCCGAGAGGAGCGGCTTGAGCCGCGCGGCGTTGCGCCGCGCCTGCTCCTCCCTCGCCTCGGCGGCGGCGACGTCGGCTTCAGCCCGAGCCAGCGCCGCCTCGAAGGGCGCCGGGTCGATCGTATAGAGCGACTCGCCCTGCTTCACCGGCCGGCCTTCCTCGAAGTTGCGCTTCTGCAGGATGCCGCCGACGCGCGGGCGCACCTCGGCCTCGCGCGATCCCGCCGCCTGGCCGGTGTACTCGAAGGTGACCTGCAGCGTGCGCGGCTCGACGCTCGCCACGTGCACCTCGGCCGGGCCCATGCCGAACGGCCCGCCGCCGCCCTTCTTCGCGGCGGCCTTCTGGTCGCCGCAGGCGAGCCCGCAGGCGGCGAGGCTCGCGCACGCGAGAAGAATGAAAATGCTGCGCATGAAAGACTCCAATTCCTTCTTGCCCGGGATGTTACTGGGGGGTAACATCGATGGTACCGATCGGTAACATCGGCTGTCAACTGGCTTTCACCGGTGAAATGAAACGATTGAAACAATCCGCGCCGCCGCCGCGGGAGAGGATTCTCCAGTCCGCGCGCGAGCTGTTCTACCGCGACGGCATCAACGCCGTCGGCGTCGACGCCATTGCCGCGGCGGCCGGGACGAACAAGATGACGCTCTACCGGCACTTCGCCTCCAAGGACGCCCTCGTGGCGGAGTACCTGCGCGGCCTCTCCGAGCAGGCGGACGGCGTGTGGGAAGAAGCCCGCGCCGCGCATCCCGGCGACGCGCAGGCGCAGCTCCGCGCGGTCCTCCGGCGCGTCTCGCAGTTCGCCGACGAGTGCACCGGCCGCGGCTGCGCCCTCGCCAATGCCGCGGTGGAGCTCGGAGACCGCGCGCACCCCGCGCGGCGCATCATCGAGGCGCACAAGCGCCAATCGCGCGAGCGGCTGCGCGCGCTCTGCCGCGAGGCGGGCTACCTGCACCCCGAGAGCCTCGCCGACGAGCTCTTCCTCCTGGTCGAAGGCGCGCGCGTCAGCCTGCAGAGCGTGGGCCCGCATGGGCCGGGCTCGCGCCTGTTCTCGCTGGCCGAGCAGCTCCTGCGCGATGCGCCCCTGCGCGGCGGTCGCGCGCCGCGACGCGCCGCGCATGCCTAAGCGCCCCGCGCGCTCCATCAGGCGCCCCGCGCGCTCCATCAGGCGCTTCGCGCGCCGGGAGGACCTCGGCCTTTCGCCCGCCGAGTTCGCGGTCCTCCGGCGCCTCGACACGCCGCAGAAGATCCAGTCGTACCTCAACCACCTCGGGCAGAACTTCGAGCTCGAGGGCGACAGCTGCCATACGGTGCGGGAGGTGTTGCGCCTGCGTCGCGCGCACTGCATCGAGGGCGCGATGCTCGCCGCCGCCGCGCTCTGGGTGCACGGTCATTCGCCGCTGGTCATGGACCTGCGCGCGGAGCGCGACTACGACCACGTAGTCGCCGTGTTCCGCCGGCACGGCCGCTGGGGCGCCATCTCGAAGACCAACGGCATCGGCCTGCGCTGGCGCGATCCGGTCTACCGCAGCCTGCGCGAGCTCGCCATGTCGTACTTCCACGAGTACTACAACCGCCGCGACCACAAGACGCTGCGGGAGTACTCCGTTCCGTTCGACATGCGCCGCGTCGCGCCCGCGGTGTGGGTGGCCGGAAAGAAAAAGAACGCCTGGCCGGTATGCGAGCGCCTCGACGAGCTGCGCCACTTCAGGCTGGTGGCAAAGCGCCACCTCAAGGCGGTGGTGCGCCGCGATCCTTTCGAGCGCAAGGTCGGGCGCATGCTCCAGTACCGCCGCCCGAAGGTCCTCCTGGAGAAATGGGCCCGGAAGAAGAAGCGCTAGGCCCTGACCGCAAGGTCGAGTACCGGCTACTTTTCCTCGACCTTGCCGATCTTCTCCAGCGCGACCTTGAGGCGCGCTGCGTCGCGGTCCCAATACTTCTGGAACTCCGGCGCGTCGAGGTAGGACACCGGCGTCTGCACCTTTTCCATCGCAGTGCGGAAGTCGTGCGAGTTCGCTGCCTGCCGGACCGCCTCTCTCAATTTGATGAGTACGGGCGAAGGCGTGGAAGCAGGAGCGAAGACCCCCGACCAGATGTAGAACTCGGCGTCGTAGCCGAGCTCCTTGAACGTCGGCACGTCGGGAAGCAGCGCGAGGCGCTCGGTGCTCCAGCTCGCGAGCGCGCGCATCTTGCCGGCCTTGATCTGGCCGACGACCGCCGCCGGTCCCTGCGCCGATGCCTGGACTTGACCGCCCAGCAGCGCCGCGACCGCCGGCCCGCCGCCTTGGTAGGGCACGTGGAAAAGCTTGATGCCCGCCGCGTTGGCGAAGATTTCCATGGCGACGTGCAGCGTGCCGTACACGCCCGACGAGGAGTAATTGATCTTGCCGGGATTCGCCTTCGCCGCCTCGACGAAGTCCTTGACCGTCTTGTAGGGGCTGTCCGCGCGCACGGCGAGCACCGTGGGGTCGGCAGTGACGAGCGCGATCGGCGCGAAGTCGCTCATCTCGTAGGACGGCGTCTTGCCGTTGATGCGGTCCGACACGGGGAAGATCGAGATGGACGAGAGGCCCATGAGAATCGTGTAGCCGTCCGCCGGAGACTTGGCGACCACCGCCATGCCGACGGCGCCGCCCGCGCCGGTACGGTTCACCACCACAACCGGCTGCTTGAGGACTTTCTGCATCTCGGCGGCGAGGGGCCGCCCGACGATGTCGGCCACGCCCCCGGGCGGAAACGGCACGATCATCGTGATGGGATGGGTCGGGTACTCCTGGGCGCTCGCGAGGGCCGCCGCGCCGGCCAGCAGGGTGCCGATAAGTGCTCGTTTCATATTGGTTTTCCTCCTGACACGAAGTTTACTATCGGTAACACACGTTACCTGCCCGGCGTCGACAATGGTTTCACGACGCAACACCCAGGAAAGGAAGCGCCATGAAACTGAAGAAGACGATCCTCGCAGTGCTCGCCGGCTCCGCCGCCCTCGCCGCCGCGCCGGTCTTCGCCGACAACGGCTGGCATCGCGGCTGGCGGCATCACGAGCATTACGCTCCGCGCTTTATCGTCCAAGAGCCTGTGTACTACGCGCCGCCTCCGCGGGTCGTGTACTACTCGCCCGCGCCGGTGTATTACGCGCCGGCCCCCGTGTACCGCACGCCTGCGCCGATCGTGTCCGGCGCGGTGGTATATCCGGCGCCGGTTTATTCCCCGCCGGTGCAGCCCCAGGTGTCGCTGCGCTTCAACCTGCCGCTCTAGCGGGTAGTATTGTCAGGAAGGGACCGGCTCGTCCGACCAACGGCCGGTCCCGACATGACAACGAAAGGAGCAAGGATGGATCGGCGCACGCTGCTGAAGGCCCTGGCCGCGATCGGCTTAGCCGGCAATGCGGCGGGCAAGGCGAACGCCGCCCCCGTCAAGGACATGAAAGACATCAAGGCGCTGCAGGACAACTGGAAGAGCTTCCTGCCGGCGGCCTTCAAGGCGCCGGCGCCGGGCGAGGCGCTGAAGCTCTCGGACGACGAATGGAAGAAGCGCCTGCCGCCCGAGTCCTACAAGGTCCTGCGCAAGGAAGCGACCGAGCGCGCCGGCACGAGCCCGCTGAACGGCGAGAAGCGAGCCGGCGTGTTCGTCTGCCAGGGCTGCGACCTCCCGGTGTTCACCTCGGAGATGAAATTCGAGTCCGGCACCGGCTGGCCCAGCTTCTTCACCACCATCCCCGGCGCGTTCGTGACCAAGACGGATTACTTCCTCGTCTATCCGCGCACCGAGTACCACTGCGCGCGCTGCGGCGGCCACCACGGCCATGTCTTCGACGACGGCCCGCCGCCCACCGGCCAGCGCTGGTGCAACAACGGCGTCTCGCTGAAGTTCCTGCCTAAAGCCTAGGCGCAGCCTAGGAGCGCTCCTCGAGCCTCAGGTCCTGGCCGAGCTTCGGCCCGGGGAAGTGGAAGCGGACCGGCCCGTCCGGCTCCGCCTTGAGGAACTGCTGCACGTACGGATCTGAAGAGGCGTGCAGCTCGGCGGGCGTGCCGTGCGCGACGATCGTGCCGTCGCCGATCATGTAGGCGTAGTCGGCCACCTTGAGCGCCTCGGAGACGTCGTAGGTGACGACGATCGAGGTGAGGCCGAGCGCGTCGTTCAGCGTGCGGATGAGCTGGCCGATCTGGTTGAGCGAGATGGGATCGAGCCCCGCGAAGGGCTCGTCGTACATCATCAGCCTCGGATCCGTCGCGATGGCGCGCGCAAGCGCGACGCGGCGGGTCATGCCGCCGGAAAGGTCGCCCGGCATCATGTCGCGCGCGCCGCGCAGCCCGACCGCATGGAGCTTCATGAGCACCATGTTGCGGACCACTTCCTCCGGCGCGGCGAAGTTCTCGCGGATGGGGAAGGCGATGTTCTCGTAGACCGAGAGGTCGGTGAAGAGCCCCGAGGTCTGGAACATCATGCCGATCTCGAGGCGCAGCTTGTAGAGCTCGTCCGTGCCGAGCCGGTGCACGTCCTTGCCGTCGAGCGTGACGCTGCCCGCCGAGGGATAGAGCTGCGCGCCGATCAGCTTGAGGAGCGTCGACTTGCCGGTGCCGCTGCCGCCCAGGATGGCCACCACCTTGCCGCGCGGGATCGCGAGCGACAGGCCGCGGAAGATCGGCAGGTCGCCGTAGGCGAAGGCGAGGTCCTGGATGCGGACGATGTCGCGATCGGGCGGCGGCATGGAGCGGGCCGTTTCCCCTTCAGGCGTTCTGGATGGCCACGGCGCGCGAGTTGAGGTAGGCCTCGAGCGCCTCCGGCCCGCCTTCGGAGCCGTAGCCCGAATCCTTCACGCCGCCGAAAGGCATCTCCGCCGACGGCATCGCCGGCATGTTCATCCAGAGCATGCCCACCTCCAGCTTGCGCGCAAGCAGGTCCGAGTTCTTGAGCGACTTCGTGAAGGCGTAGCCGGCCAGGCCGTACGGCAGCCGGTTCGACTCCGCGATCGCCTCTTCCAGCGTGTCGAAGGGCCGGATCGCGGCCATCGGGCCGAAGGGCTCGTCGTTGAACACCTTCGCCTCCTTCGGCACGTCGGCGAGGATGGTCGGTTCCCAGAAATTTCCGGCGTTGCCGATGCGCTGGCCTCCCGTGAGGAGCTTGGCCCCTTTCTTCACTGCGTCCTCGGTGAACGCCGTCATCGCGTCGACGCGCCGAGCGTTGGCGAGGGGGCCCATCTGGGTGCCTTCCGCAAGGCCGTCCCCGACCTTGAGGCCCTTGGCATGGTCCGCGAGCGCCCGCGCGAAATCGCCGGCGATGGACTTGTGCACGAGGAAGCGCGTGGGGGAGATGCACACCTGCCCTGCGTTGCGGAACTTGGCCGCACCGGCCGCCTTCACCGCGAGGGCGATGTCGGCGTCCTCGCACACGATCACCGGCGCGTGGCCCCCGAGCTCCATGGTCACGCGCTTCATGTGCTGCCCGGCGAGCGCCGCGAGCTGCTTGCCGACCGGGATGGAGCCGGTGAAGGTGACCTTGCGGATGGCCGGGTGCGGGATCAGGTAGCTCGAGATCTCCGACGGAGTGCCATAGACCAGCCCGAGCACGCCGGGCGGCAGGCCTGCATCGGCGAAGGCCTTGATGAGCGCCGCGGGCGCCGCGGGCGTCTCCTCGGGCGCCTTGACGAGGATCGAGCACCCCGCCGCGAGCGCGGCGCCGATCTTGCGCACGATCTGGTTGATCGGGAAGTTCCAGGGCGTGAACGCGGCCACGGGGCCGACGGGATCCTTGATCACCATCTGGCGGATCGACAGGCTCGTGCGCGAAGGCACGAGGCGGCCGTAGACGCGGAAGCCCTCCTCCGCGAACCACTCGATCATGTCGGGCGCGGCCAGCGTCTCGGCCTTCGCCTCGGCGAGCGGCTTGCCCTGCTCCTGCGTGAGGAGCGGCGCGATCTCTCCGGCGCGCTCGCGCATGAGCGCCGCGGCCTTGCGCATGATCTTGCTGCGCTCGGCGGGCACCATGTCGCGCCACACCGCGAAGCCCTTCTGCGCCGCCTCGAGCGCGCGGTCGAGGTCGGGCCGGCCGGCGTGCGCGACGCGGCCGATCTCCTTGCCGGTCGCCGGGTTCAGCACCGGCAGCGTCTTGCCCTCCGCGGGCTGCTGCCACTTGCCGTCGATGAAGAGCTGCGTGTCGATGTATCCCATGGCGATCCCTTCCGAATGCGGGCGAAAGAGGGCGATGTTAACCCGGGACGGCTGCAGCGATGCCGTTCGCTACAATCGGCCGATCATTTCCCACGACGATTTCGAGCGCGGCCCATGACGCATCCCTACTCGGCGCTTACGCCCGAGGCGGTGCTCGATGCGGCGGCGAGCCTCGGCCTGCGCCCCGACGGGCGCCTGCTCAGCCTCAACAGCTACGAGAACCGCGTCTACCAGGTCTGGCTGGACGATGCGGATCCCGTGGTGCTCAAGTTCTACCGCCCGGGGCGCTGGACGCGCGAGCAGATCGAGGAAGAGCACGCGTTCGCGCACGAGCTCGCCGGGCGGGAGGTGCCGGTGGTCGCGCCGAGCCATTTCGCCGAGTACGCCGGCTTCCTGTTCTCCGCCTACCCTCGCCGCGGTGGGCGCAGCCCCAACCTCGAGGATCCCAAGGTGCTCGAGTGGATCGGGCGCTTCATCGGCCGCATCCATGCCGTCGGCGCGGCGCAGCCGTTCCGGCATCGCCCGCGGCTCGACCCGCAGACGTTCGGCACGGAGCCCCGCGAATGGCTCCTCGCGAACGCGTCGATCCCGGCCGACGTCTTCGAGGCATGGAAGGCCGTGAGCGAGCAGGCGCTCGCCGCCGTTCAGGAGCATTTCCGCGTCGTGCAGGGGCTGAAGGAGATCCGCCTGCACGGCGACTGCCATCCCGGCAACATTCTCTGGACCGAGGAGGGCCCGCACTTCGTCGACCTGGACGATGCCCGCATGGGCCCCGCGGTGCAGGACTTGTGGATGCTGCTTTCGGGGGAGCGCGCGCTGCAGGGCCGGCAGCTCGCCGACGTCCTCGCGGGCTACGAGCTTTTCATGCCGTTCGACCGGCGCGAAGTGCGCCTCGTCGAGCCGCTGCGTACCCTGCGCCTGCTGCACTACTCCGCCTGGATCGCGCGCCGTTGGGACGACCCGGCGTTCCCCGCGGCGTTCCCCTGGTTCGGCACGCAGCGCTACTGGCAGGACCGCATTCTCGAGCTAAGAGAGCAGGTAGCGCTGATGGCCGAGGAGCCGATCACGCCGTCCTGAGGTTCAGTTTCCTCGCAACCAAGACGACCAGCAAGGGCAGCGCGAAGCCGATGGCCGTCGCGCTGATCATCAGGAAGCCGAGCTCGCTGTAGTCCTGCGGCACCTTGACCGCGCCCGTGCCGCGGTCGAGCACCTGCCGCGTGACGACGAAGACCTCGTTCAGGTAGCGCGT
The DNA here is from genome assembly GCA_050261755.1 of Clostridia bacterium. GTDB lineage: Bacteria > Pseudomonadota > Gammaproteobacteria > Burkholderiales > SG8-39 > SCGC-AG-212-J23. Next base: position 3,313 of record JBLNDP010000068.1, on the reverse strand, counting down.
GCCGAGGGTCGCCGCGGAAAGCGCCAGGTTCGTGAAGGAAGCCATGACGGCGAAATACGTGGCCTTCAGGCTCGCCGGCGCCGAGTTCGCGATCCAGGCGAGCATGGGGATCATGGCGATCTGGCCGAGCGGCGACTCGAGCGCCGTGTCGATGAGCGCGATCGTGCGCGCGTCCACGAGGCCGCCCGTGTGGCGCGCGGTCCATTCGTGCAGGCCGTAATACATGCCGATGTTCGGCAGGGCGAGCACCGTGCCGGCGATGGTCAGCATGACGACGATCTTCCATAGCGGCGTCTGGGCCATGTAGCGGCGCAGCGCGAACATGCCGGCGAGCGTCAGGAAATAGGCGACGAGCGACAGCTTGGCCTGGAACGACTCGTCGAAGCCGAGCACGTCGATCATCCACCAGGTGGAGGCGGCGCCGGTCCCCGGCATGGCGCGAAAGACGAAGAGGATGGCCGCGGTGGCGACGAGCACCTCGCGCGCCTCGCTGGCGAGCTCGCGCGCGAGGCGCCAGAGGAGGAAGACGATGATCGCCAGCGAAACGGCGAAGATGAGCTCCTGCGCGTACGGCAGCCCGCCTACGCCGACCGCGAGCGTCGCGACGACGAACGCCAGGCTGCCGCCGAGCACGGCCCAATTGGGCCGCGTCGGCTCCGTGGCGGGACGCTCGTGCTTGACGAAGTGGTGCAGGATCACGCCAAGGACCGAGAGAACCGGTATCACGAGGGCCCAGGTGTAGACATCGGCGTAGAGCCTCGCCTTCTCGGCCGGCGGCAGGCCTTCGGTGCCCTGGAAGATCCAGACGTTCGCGATCGACACCAGGGCGAGGCCGCCGATGACCGCGACGCGGCCGAGCGTCTGCATGGTGGTATGCATGGACTTGCGCTCGGCCTCGCTGTAGGGCCTGCCCCGCTCGTCCACCCGTGGCACGGCCTCGACGGTCATCGCGTCGGCGACCGCGTCCTGCAGCATGTAGCCCGTCGGCGAGAGGAGCGCCGCGATCACGTACCAGCGCTCCGGGCTCATGACGGCGCGCATGGCGTCCATGTGCGAGATGAGGCCGAGGATGATGAGGAGGCTCGCCGCGAGCATCGCCGCGCCGACCCAGACGAGCGCGGCCTTCCAGCGCCAGAGGAGGTCCACCGCATGGCCGACCGGCATCTTCATCGCCCAGGGAATCCCGCTCCAGAAGCCGAGCGCGGCGAGGAACGCCGCCGAAAGGTCGAGGTAATCCTTGACGAAGAACGTTCCGACGATGCCCGTCAGGCCCTGGATGCCGAAGGCGACGTACACCAGGAGCGGCGGCAGGTACGACCAGCGCATCGCTTGCTAGTCCGGAAGGTCGTCCAGCGCGGTCGTCAGGTGCGAGATGTCGGCCCAGAGCGCCACGCGCCAGCCGGCCGGGTCGTGCTCCAGGCGGTTCAGCGCAGCGTTGGGGATCTCGAAGTCCCTCGGCGTGGAGATGCCGCGTCCGGTCACGTAGCGATACATCATTTCCAGGATCCCGCCGTGCGTGAACACCAGGAGGCTTTGTCCTTGGTGTTTTTCAACGAGAAAAGCGAAAAAGGCGAGTGCGCGTTCGTTGAATTGCGACAAAGACTCGCCGGTCTGGAAGGCATAGTCCGGGTCCTTGTCCTTGAACCGCGCGTAGTCCTCCGGAAGCTTGAGCTTGGCGTCGGCATAGGTGAGGCCCTGAAAGACGCCGTAATGACGCTCCCGCAGCCGCTCGGTGAAGATGACGTCCTGATTGAGAAGCGAGGCCGTCGGCTCCGCTGTCTGGCGCACGCGCAGGAGATCGCTGCAGTAGATGGCGTCGAAGCGCTCCTTGCCGAGCACCACAGCCACCGCACGCGCCTGCGCGAGGCCGATGGGCGAGAGGGGCACATCGAGCTGCCCTTGCACCCGCCCCTCGGCGTTCCACTGCGTTTCCCCGTGCCGCACGAGGCACAGCCGCAGCGTCATACTCCGTTGATCACCCGGATCGGCTTGCCGTCGAGGAAAGCCTCGATGTTCTCCAGCGCGTCGCCGTAGAAGAGCTGCAGGTTCTCGTCGTTGACGTAGCCCAGGTGCGGCGACAGCGTGACGTTGTCCATCGTGCGCAGCGGGTGGTCGGCCGGCAGGGGCTCGCGGTCATAGACGTCGAGCGCCGCGTGGCCGAGGCGCCCGGTCTTCAGCGCCTCGATCATCGCCTTCTCGTCCACCAGCGGCCCGCGCGAGACATTGACGAGGATCGTCGACGGCTTCATCAGCGATATTTCTCTTTGGGAAATCAGGCCCCGGGTCCGATCCGACAGCACGAGGTGCAGGGTGATGACATCCGAGGTCGAGAGCAGAGAATCCTTTGAAGAAAAGGCGACGCCGGCCTCCGCAGCCTTCTCAGGCGTGAGGTTCTGGCTCCAGGCGACGACCTCCATGCCGAAGGCTTTGCCGATGGCAGCCATGCGCGCGCCGATCTTGCCAAGGCCGATGACGCCCAGGCGCTTCCCCTTCAGGCCCATGCCGGCGGCGAGGCCCTCGTGCCACTTCCCGGCGCGCATGTTTCGCTCGCCCTTCGCCAGGTCGCGCGCCGCCATGATGATGAGACCCCAAGCGAGCTCGGCGGTGAGGTCCGTGCTGTTGCCCGAGCGCGTATTGCTCACGGGGATCTTGCGCTCGGCCAGCGCCTGCGAGTCGAGGCTTCCGGCGCGGATGCCGGTCAATGCGACGAACTTGAGGTTCGGCAGCCGCTCCGTGAGCGCTCGCGGAAAGGCCGTGCGCTCGCGGAGCAGGCAGAGCATGTCGAAGGGCGCGAGCTTCTTCGCCGCGTCGTCGGTCGACGCGAACGGCTCGTGGAAGACGCTGACCTCGACGCCGCGCTTCTTCAGGCGGTCCCAGTCGGCCGACTTCAGCGCCATGCGCTGATAGTCGTCCAGCAGCGCGAGCTTCATTCAGACTTGATGTTGTTGTCCTTCACGACCTTGCCCCAGCGCTGCACGGCGTCGACGATGAACTTGCCGGTGGCCTCCGGGCTGAGCGCGAGCACGTCCATGCCAAGCGTCTCGGTAAGCGTCTTCTGCACGTCGGGCTGCTTGATCGCCTTGTTGAGCTCGCCGACCAGCTTGTCGACGATGGGCTTCGGCGTGCCGGCCGGCGCCAGGATGCCCCAGAAGGCATAGGCGCCCTGCCAGGGAACCCCAAGCTCGGCGAGCGTCGGCACGTCGGGCATGGTTTTCGAGCGCTTGTCGCCCGTGAGCGCGAGCGCGCGCATCTTGCCGCCCCGCACGTACGAGGCCTGCGCGGCGGTGGAGGCCATGGCGAAGTCGATCTGCCC
>JBLNDP010000067.1:0-5645 GCA_050261755.1 Clostridia bacterium | reverse complement strand
GCGCCGCCTGCAGGCCGAAGACGATGTTGCTCTCGATCTGCTGCTTGACGATGTTCGGGTTGACCATGCGCCCGAGGTCGACCGCCACGGTCACGCGGTGCACCACCGGCTGGCCGTCCTTGAGCGAGATCTCCGCCACCTGCGCCATGTAGGTGTCGTAGCCCTCCATGAGGCCGATGCCGCGCGCGCGGCCCTTCGGCAGCGGCTTGCCCCAGCCGGCCTTGTCCGCCGCCAACATCAAGACATTTTTAAATCTTGGTTGTTTGTCCAAAAGCGAAAGGCGATATTCGTAGGGATCCTTGCCCGCCGCCGCCGCCAGCTCGTCGATGAACGACTCGTTGGCGAAGACGTTGAGCGCGTGCGACACCGAGCGCAGGTAGCCGACGCGCAGGCCCGTGTCGTGGATCACCGTGCCCACCGACTGGTTGGCGATGTCGTACGGCACCAGGATCGCCTCGGTCATGAGCGGGTCGATGCCGTCCTTGACGAGCGGCGGGAAGAGGCGCGAGGTCACCGAGGGCGAGCTCATCTTGAGGCTGAGCGCCGTCGGCTTCCCGGACGAATCCAGCGCCGCGGACATCTTGTGCAGCGACGTCGGACGGTAGAAGTCGTGCGTCATGTCGTCTTCGCGCGTCCACACGAGCTTCACCGGCTTGCCGACCGCCTTCGAGAGCTCGACCGCCTGGGCCATGTAGTCCAGGTCGATGCGCCGGCCGAAGCCGCCGCCCAGGAACGTGGTCTGGATGGTGATCTGCTCGGGCTTGAGGCCCGTGATCGCCGCCGCCATGCCCATCGCCATCTGCTGGAACTGGATGGAGCCGATGAGGAGCGCCGAGTCCTTGCGCACGTCCGCCGTGAAGTTCATCGGCTCGAGCGGCGAGTGCGAGAGGAACGGCAGCTCGTAGGTGGCTTCCACCACCTTCGCGCCCGCCATCGCCTTCGCCACGTCGCCCTGCTGGCGCACCTGCGCCGCCGGCTTCTCCATGGCCGCGGCGAGGCCCTTGGACACGCTCTCGGAGTCGAGCGCCTTGTTCGCGCCCTCGTCCCACTGGATCTGGATCGTGTCGCGCGCGGTCTTCGCCTGCCACCAGGAGTCGGCCACCACGGCCACGCCGTCGGTGATCTGCACGACGTGCTTCACGCCGGGCATCGACTTCGCCTTCGCCGCGTCGTAGCTCACCACCTTGCCGCCGATCACCGGGCACTGCGCGAGCGAGGCGTACAGCATCCCCGGCAGGCGCGTGTCGATGCCGAACTTCGTCGTGCCGTTCACCTTGCCCGCCGTATCCAGGCGGTGCAGCGGCTTGCCGACGTAGCGGAACTGGCTCGGATCCTTCAGCTTCACTTCCTTGGGCGGCGTGAGCTTGGCGGCGTCGGCCGCGACCGACCCGTAGGACGCCTTCTTGTTTTTATAAACAATGAAACCGTTCTTGGCTTGACACTCGGAAGCGTCGACGCCCCACTTCTGCGCGGCGGCGGTCTTGAGCATCTCGCGCGCCTGCGCGCCGGCGATGCGCAGCTTTTCCCAGCCGTCGCGCACGGAGGTGGAGCCGCCGGTGATCTGGCCGCCGAGCATGCCGTTGATGTACGCCTCGCCCGGAGGCGCGAACTCGACCTTCACCTTGTTCAGGTCGACCTCGAGCTCCTCGGCGACGAGCGTCGGCATCGCCATCACCACGCCCTGCCCCATCTCGGAGCGGGCGCAGAGGATGGTCACCTGGTTGTTCGGAGCAATCCGCACCCAGGCGTTGATCGGCTCCGCTTTCGCGGATGCGGCGAACAGTTCCTTGGCAGGAAGGGAAACGCCGATCACCAGCCCGCCGGTGACGGCGGCGCCGGACTTCAGGAATTCGCGTCGCGTGACCATGGTCAGGCTCCTTTCGTGCCGGCGGCTTTGTGGATCGCCGCGCGGATGCGGGGATAGGTGCCGCAGCGGCAGACGTTGCCGTCCATCGCCTGGTCGATCTGCGCATCGGTCGGCTTCGGCGTCGACGCGAGGAGCGCGGTGGCGCTCATGATCTGGCCCGACTGGCAGTAGCCGCACTGCGGCACGTCGAGCTCCTTCCACGCCGCCTGCACGCGCTTGCCGACCTCGGTGGCGCCGATCGCCTCGATCGTCGTCACGTTCTTGCCGGCGGCCTCGGAGAGCTTGGTGCCGCACGAGCGCACCGGCTTACCGTCGAGGTGCACGGTGCATGCGCCGCAGAGCTGCTGGCCGCAGCCGAACTTGGTGCCGGTCATCCCGAGCGTGTCGCGGATGACCCAGAGCAGCGGCGTGCTCGGATCGGCGTCGACTTCGCGCTTCTTGCCGTTGATCGTGAGGCTCGTCATTGGTGTTGCCTCCTCTCCCAGTTTTGATCTGCCGCTAGGCTTGCAGCGGGTCGGCCATTCTGCCGTCGGGCGAAGCCGGGAAGCAATCACGTCATGAGAGGTATTTCCGGAAATGCGAAATGGTGCGCTGCCATGCAAGGTTGGCGGCAGCCTCGTTGTATCTCGGTGTCGAGTTGTTGTGGAAGCCGTGCTGCGTCCCGGGATAGGTATAGGCCTCGTAGCGCACCCCGGCAGCCTTTAGCGCCGCTTCATATGTCGGCCACAGGCCATTGATATTGGCGTCGTTTTCGGCGAAGTGGAGGAGCAACCCGGCGTGGATCTTCGGCACTTCCGCGGTCGGTGCGGCGGCGCCGTAGAAGGGCACGCCCGCCTGGAGCTCGTCGCCCATCTGCCAGGCAAAGAAGTTGACCACGCTGCCGCCGAAGCAGAAGCCGACCGCGCCCAACTTGCCGCTCGACAGCTTGTGGGACTTCACCCACCGCGCCCCATTCAGCAGGTCGATGCGCAGCTTCTGCTGGTCGAGGCTTCCTTGCAGCTGGCGCCCGTCGTCGTCGTTGCCCGGATAGCCGCCCACGGGCCACAGGCCGTCGGGCGCGAGCGCGAGGAAGCCTTCCGCGGCCAGGCGCCGCGCGACGTCCTCGATGTAGGGATTGAGGCCGCGGTTCTCGTGGATGACGACCACCGCCGGGAACGGGCCGGGCTTCCCCTGCGGCACGACGAGGTAGCCGCGCATGATTTGCGAATTGCCGCCCGGCGAGGAATAGGCCACGTACTCGCCCTTGATGCGCGGGTCGGTGAACTGGATCGTCTGCGCCTCGGCGTAGCGGGGCAGCAGCGCCTGGGCCATGACGAGCCCCATGGCGCACACGGCGGCCGAGCGCGCCAGGAACTCGCGCCGGTCCAGGCGGCCGTGGCAGTACTCGTCGTACAGGTCGAAGACGCGCTGGTCGATCTGCAGCTGCGTGACAGGTTCGGCGGCGGGGGTATCGAGCATCGGTGGCCTCCAGTAAAGTCGGGATCTTATGGCAAAGAGAATCGTCATCATGGGCGTCGGAGCGCTCGGCGGCTACGTCGGCGGCAACCTGTCGCACCTCGGCCACGACGTCACCTTCGTCGACCCCTGGCCCGAGCACGTCGAGACCATCCGCGCGCGCGGCCTCGAGCTGGACGGAATCACGCCTGAAGAAAGGTTTGTTGTTCCCAAATTAAAAATACTTCATGTGACCGAAGCGCAGTGCCTCGCCAGGACGCCTGCGGACGTCGCCATCATCGCGATGAAGTCCTACGACACCGCGTGGGCGGCCGCGCTGATCGCGCCGTACGTCGCGCCGGGCGGCTTCGCGGTCTCGCTGCAGAACTGCATGAACGAGGAGACGATCGCGTCGGTGTTCGGCTGGGGCCGCACGGTCGGCGTCGTCGCCTCGCTCATCTCCGTGGACCTGTACGAGCCGGGCCGCATCCGCCGCACCATCGCCAAGGGCGGCGACAAGCACACCGTCTTCCGCGTCGGCGAGCCGCACGGCCGCATCACGCCGCGCATCGAGGAGATCGCGCAGTGGCTGCGCGGCATCGACAGCTCGAAGACCACCGCCAACCTGTGGGGCGAGCGCTGGACGAAGCTCGTGCAGAACGCCATGGGCAACCCGGTCACCGCCGCGACGGGAATGACCACGCCGGCGACGCAGCGCGACGAGAAGGTCCGCCGCTTCGCGCTGAAGATCGCCGCCGAGGGCGTGCGCATCGGCCAGGCCCTCGGCTTCCAGCTCGAGAAGATCCGCGGCATCGACGCCGAGCGCATGGCGCGCGCGGGCGAAGGCGACAGGGAAGCGCTCGCCGAGGTCGAGGCGGCCTTCATCCCGAAGGAGGGCGCGAACCCGCGCGCCGACGTGCAGCGCCCGTCGATGGCCCAGGACATCCTCAAGGGCCGCCGCACCGAGATCGACGCGATGAACGGCTTCATCGCGCGCAAGGGCGCCGAGGTCGGCATCCCGGCGCCCGCCAACCAGAAGATCGCCGAGATCGTCACGCGTATCGAGCGAGGGGAAGCGAAACCTTCGCCATCACACCTGCAGTCCTAAGGAGGAGGAACGACATGAAGACGAGCATCACGCTGGGCCTGGTATTCGCCGCGTGCGCGGCTTCCGCGGTCGCCGCGCCGCCGAAGGTGGTCTCCGAGCGCACCGTCTACGGCTTCGTCAACCCGGAGTCGGTCGGCTGCGACCCCGACGGCAAGGCGATCTACGTCGGCAACTTCGGCGCGCCGAAGCTCGATCCGGGCAAGAAGGAGCCGACCGGCTACATCAGCAAGCTCTCGCTCGACGGCAAGCTGGTCGACGAGAAGTACCTGCCGGCGAAGGGCGCCGAGCCGCTGCACAAGCCCAAGGGCATCTGGATCAGCAAGGGGAAGCTCTGGGTCACCGACATCGACAGCGTGCGCGAGTTCGACCTGAAGAGCCGCAAGGACCGCAAGGTCGACCTGCCGGGCGAGAACCTCTTCGCCAACGACCCGGCGATCTGGGGCAACGCGCTCTACGTCACCGACAACCGCAACGACGAGCTCTTCAAGATCGAGCCGGCCGACTTCCTGGGCGCCAAGGCGGCGCCCAAGGTGACCAAGGTGCTCGACCACGCTGGCCCGAACCCGAACGGCGTGTGGCCGGGGAAGAACCGGCTGCTCCTCGCCGGCTTCAAGAGCCAGGACTCGGCGCGCGCGCTGTGGGCCGTCGGCAAGGATGGAAAGGCGCAGCCGATCTCGCTGCCGCTCGGCCGCCTCGACGGGCTGTACGAGATGGCCGACGGCTCGATCCTTGCAACCAACTGGGACGATGGCTCGTTCTTCCACTGGACGCTCGAGGGCGGGACGACGATCCTCGCCAAGGGCTTCAAGGGCCCCGCGGACTTCTGCGTCATCCCGGGCGCCCACGGCAAGCTGACGGCCTACGTTCCCGACCTCGTGCAAAGCCAGGTGCGTATCATCGAGCTCGCCCCCGCCGCCTCCGCCAGCAAATGAGAGCCACGCCCGTACTCGTCGTCGCCGCCGCGCTCGCCGGCCTGCTGCCCGCGGGCTGCAGCACGTGGCGGCCCGACGGGCGCGAGCCCACGGCCAACGTCGAGCGCGGGCGGCTCCTCTATGACACCGCCTGCGTCGCCTGCCACAACGAGCAGATCCACTGGCGCGACAAGAGCGCCGTCGCGAGCTGGGACCAGCTCCTCTACCAGGTGAACCGCTGGCAGAACACCGCCGGCCAGGGCTGGAGCGAGATCGAGATCCGCGACGTCGGCGCCTACCTCAACGGGCGCTTCTACCACCTGCC
>JBLNDP010000066.1:0-4313 GCA_050261755.1 Clostridia bacterium | reverse complement strand
GGTCGTGGTCGGCCGCGGCACGACGCCGCTCGCCGTGGGCCGGGCGATCGCGCCGGCCGGCGCCTCGACCGGCTCGGGAGAAGCCGCCGCGCTGCCCGCGGAAGACGCGGTCAAGAGCATCAACGGCCGCATCGCCGGGGGGTTGCGAGCGCTGAGCGCCGAGGACCAGCAGGCCGTGGATGCCCGGCTGATCGAGCTGGACGGCACGCCCGACAAGCGCCGCCTCGGCGCGAACGCCATCGTCGCCGTCTCGCTCGCCTGCGCGCATGCCGCCGCGGCCTCCAAGAAGATCCCGCTGTGGCGCCACCTGGCAGGCGAGCGGCGCGTCGCGATGCCGGTGCCGCAGATCCAGATCTTCGGCGGCGGCGCGCACGCCGGCGCACGCGTGGACGTGCAGGACTACATGATCGTCTGCACCGGCGCCGGCAGCTTCCGCGAGGCCCTGGAGTGGACCGCGCGCGTCTACGCGGCGGCCGGGGCCCGCCTCGCGAAGCGTGGCGCCCTGCGCGGCGTGGCCGACGAGGGCGGCTACTGGCCATCATTCAAGAGCAACGAGGAGGCGCTCGCCGAGCTGGTCGGCGCGATCTCCGACGCCGGTCTGGAGCCCGGCACGGACGTCGGCATCGCCCTCGACGTCGCCGCGACGCAGCTCTACCGCGGCGGCGCCTACCACCTCGCGCTCGAGAACCGGCAGCTCTCAGGCGAGCAGCTGCACGCGATGCTCCTGCGCTGGAGCGAGCGCTACCCGATCGTCTCGATCGAGGACCCGTTCGCCGAGAACGACATGGCGGCGATGCAGGCCTTCACGAAGGCCGCCGGCGGGCGCCTGCAGATCGTCGGCGACGATTTCTTCGTCACCGACGTCGAGCGGCTCAGGCACGGAGCCGAGAAGAAAGCTTGCAACTGCGTCCTCCTCAAACCGAATCAGGTGGGTACCCTGACCGAGACTCTGCACTGCTGGAAAGCGGCGCAGGAAGCCGGCTACCGCGCCATCGTCTCCGCGCGCTCCGGCGAGACCGAGGACGTTTCCATCGTCCACCTCGCCGTCGGCTGGGGCGTCGGCCAGCTCAAGGTCGGCAGCTTCGCGCGCTCGGAGCGCATGGCAAAGTGGAACGAGGGCCTGCGCATCGAGGAATCGCTCGGCGCGAAAGCGCTGCCCTACCCCGCCCGCAAGCTCTTCCGCGCCTAGGCCGGCCGCAGCCCGTCGGCGGTCAGCCGGACGGCGCGGTCGCACTGCGCCGCCGCCTCGACCGAATGCGTGGCCAGGATGCCGGCCGCGCCATGCACCTTGATCTGCTCCTTGAGAAGCGCGAGGACGACCTTCGCGTTCGCCGGATCGAGGTTGCCGGTCGGCTCGTCGGCGAGGACCACGCTCGGCCCGCCCACCAGCGCCCGCGCGATGGCGACTCGCTGCAGCTCGCCCCCGGACAGCTCGCGCGGCAAGCTCTCCTCCCGGCCGGCCAGGCCGACCGCGGCGATCATGCGTTTCGCTTTCCCTTCTTCAGCCAGGTTCCTGAGGAAAAGCGGCAAGGCGACGTTCTGTTCCACCGTGAGGTGGGGCAGGACGTGGAAGGCCTGGAAGACGAAGCCGAAGCGCTCGCGCCTCAGGAGCGCGAGCTCGTCGTCGCTCATGGACCGGATGTTGTTTTCTTCAAAGAAGATATCCCCCCCGTCGGCGGCCTCGAGCCCGGCGACCACGTTGAGGAGCGTCGACTTGCCGATCCCCGACTCGCCGAGGAGCGCGACGTACTCGCCGGCCGCGACCTCGAGCGAGACCGAGTTGAGCACAGTCCGGTCGCCGAAGCGCTTTGTCACTTCGCGTAACGTCAGCACCCTAGGATCGTACCGCCATGGCCGCCCCGCTCATCCTCATCGCCGAGGACGACGCCCACCAGGCGTTCCTCGCCGAGCGCGCCTTCCGCGACGCCGGCGTCGCGGAGCCGATCCTTGCCGTGGCGACCGGCGACGAGGCCATCGCTGCGCTCGCTTCCCGGCCGCTTCCCCGCGTCGTGCTCCTCGACCACGACCTGCCCGGCCGCTCGGGGCTCGAGGTGCTCGCGTGGATCCGCGCCCAGCAGGACTTGTCCTTCCTGCCCGTGCTCATCGTCTCGGGCTCGAGCCACCCGTCCGACGCCCGCGCGGCCTACCTCCTCGGCGCGAACGGCTACGTGGCGAAGCCCTCGACCTACGAAGAGCTGGCGCGCCTCGCGCGCGCCGTGGCCGAGTACTGGCTGGGCTTCAACGTCTCCGCCTAGCTGCCCCCGGCGGTCTTTGCTAGACTGCCTCGGCTTAGCCGTTGATTGAACTATATTTCCTGAGGAGGAAACGGTGAACACTTCGACCCGCCTGCTCGCGGCGTGCGCCGCGGCGCTCGCGATGGCCTCGGCGCAGACCGCCATCGCGCAGCAAAAGCTGAAGATCGGCTTCATCACGACGATGAGCGGCCCGCAGGGCATCATCGGCAAGCACATGAAGGACTCGGTCGAGCTCGCGATCGAGCAGCTCGGCGGCAAGGTCGGCGGACTGCCGGTCGAAGTCATTTACGGCGACGACCAGACGAAGCCCGACGTCGGCGTGCAGGTCGCCGAGGAAATGCTGAAGAAGCACCAGGTCGACATCGTGTCCGGCGTCATCTGGTCCAACGTGATGATGGCGGTGGCCCCGGTGGTCACCGGGTCGGGCCACATCATGGTCGGCTCCAACGCCGGCGCGAGCCCGCTCGCGGGCACCCAGTGCAACAAGCTCTACTTCTCCACGTCCTGGAACAACGACCAGTCGCCCGAGGCGATGGGCAAGTTCATGCAGGACTCTGGCGTGAACGACGTCTACGTCATGGCGCCCAACTACCAGGCCGGCAAGGACATGGTCGCGGGCTTCAAGCGCTACTACAAGGGGCGCATCGTCGAGGAGATCTATACGAAGCTCGGCCAGCAGGACTACCAGGCCGAGATCAGCCAGCTGCGCTCGAAAAACCCGAAAGCGGTGTTCGTCTTCTACCCCGGCGGCATGGGCATCCAGTTCGTGCGCCAGTACGTGCAGGCGGGCCTGCGTGCCCAGATCCCGCTCTACTCGGTGTTCACGGTGGACGAGACGACGCTCCCCGCGCTCAAGGAAGCGGCGATCGGCCAGTACGAGGCTCGCTTCTGGAGCCCGGACATGCCGGTGCCCACCAGCCAGAAGTACGTCGCCTATTTCCGCAAGAAGTACGGCTACACGCCCTCCTTCTACGGCGCGCAGAGCTACGACGCGATCCTGCTCATCGACTCGGCCGTGCGCGCGGTGAAGGGCAACGTGAAGGACGTGAAGGGCATGGTGGCCGCCATGGAGAAGGCGAACTACGACTCCATCCGCGGCAAGTTCACGTTCAACGTCAACCACCACCCGATCCAGGATTTCTACCTGCTCAAGGCGGTGGCCAGCCCGAGCGAGGACAAGGCGGAGATGCACATCGAGAAGAAGGTGTTCGAGAAGCACAAGGACGCCTACTACCAAGAATGCAAGATGAAGTGAGCCGCGGCTGAGCACCCCGGCAAAGGGCGCGTACGCGCCCTTTCTTTTTCCATGAGCTGGCCCCTCGTCTTCGAGCAGCTGCTGAACGGCCTGCAGTTCGGCGTCATGCTCTTCCTCATGGCCGCAGGGCTGACGCTGGTGTTCGGCATCATGAACCTCGTCAACCTGGCGCACGGCTCGCTCTACATGGTCGGCGCCTACCTCACGGTCGCGGCGACCCAGTGGACCGGCAGCTACATCGCCGGCGTGCTCCTCGGCCTCGCCGGCACGCTCGTCGTCGGCATGGCCGTCGAGGTGGCGGCCCTGCGCACGCTCTACCAGCGCGACCACCTCGACCAGGTGCTCGCGACCTTCGGCCTCATCCTCTTCTTCAACGAGCTGGTGGTCATCTTCTGGGGTCGCGCCGCGCTCTACACGAGCCTGCCGGGCTGGCTCTCCGGCAACGTGCCGCTGCTCGGCACCTCGACCTATCCCGTGTATCGCCTCGTGGTGATCGGCGTCGGGCTCGCGGTGGCCGGCGGCCTCTGGTACGTCGTCGCGCGCACGCGCCTGGGCATGCTGATCCGGGCGGGCGCATCGAATCGCGTCATGGTGGCCGCGCTGGGCGTCAACATCCGCCTGCTCTACACCGTGGTGTTCGGCTTCGGCGCGGCGCTCGCCGGCCTCGCGGGCCTCATGGCCGGCCCGATCTACGCCGTGCAGCCGGGCATGGGGGACCTGATCCTCATCCAGGTCTTCGTCGTCATCGTCATCGGCGGCATCGGCTCGATTCGCGGCGCGCTGGTCGGCGCGCTCGTGGTCGG
>JBLNDP010000065.1:0-8819 GCA_050261755.1 Clostridia bacterium | reverse complement strand
CGAAGGAAGGGATGCTCATGGCGCCCGCCTACGCGGTGGCGCGCATGCTGAAGCGCGCGAACCTCAAGCTGCAGGACTTCGACATCTACGAGATCCACGAGGCCTTCGCCGCGCAGGTGCTGTGCACGCTCAAGGCCTGGGAGTCGGAGGAATGGTGTCGCAAGCGGCTCAATCAGGCGAGCCTGGGCGCGATCGACCGGAGCAAGCTGAACCCCAAGGGCTCCAGCGTCGCGATCGGCCATCCGTTCGCGGCGACCGGCGCCCGCGTCGTCGCCACGCTCGCGAAGCAGCTGGCCGAGCGCGGCTCGGGGCGCGGCCTCATCTCGATCTGCGCCGCCGGCGGCCAGGGCGTCGTCGCCATCCTCGAGAGGCCGTAGCCGGTGGGCGACGCGGCCATCGTCCTCGTCGGGACCCTGTCGGTCGCGACGGGGCTCGCCGTGGCGGCCGCGCTGCACTACCGCAAGCTCGTCCTCGCCGAGCGCCGCCGCGGCGCCGGCGAGCTGCGCGAGCAGGCGCGCGTCGCCGCGGACGTGTTCGACTCGCTGCCGATCGGCATCGCGATGCGCGACCTGGAAGGGCGCTACGTCTTCGTCAACCGCGCGTGGGAGGGATTCACCGGCGCCCGGCGCGCGGACGTGATCGGCAAGACCGTGCGCGAGCGCGCGCCGAAGGAGGAGGCGGATGCCGTCCTGGCGGAGGACGCGGCCCTTCTCGCGCGGCCGGACGAGCCCGGGCGCATGCAGGAGCTCTTCTTCCGCGACCGCCATTTCCTGCTCTCGCGCACGGTGCTGCGCGACTCGCGCGGCGAGCCCAACGGCGTGCTCGTGGCGAGCGTCGACACGAGCGAGCGCTATGCGATGGAGGAGGCGCTGCGCAGCCAGGGCGCGGAGCTCGCCGAGCGCGTGAAGTTCATCGACGAGATGGTCGACGCGCTGCCGATCTCGGTCGCCATGCGCGACCTCGAGGGGCGCTATCTTCTCGTGAACCGCACCTGGGAGCGCTACTTCGACATCCGGCGCGAGGACGCGATCGGCCGGCGCCGCCGCGACCTGCCCGGCCCTACCGGCGACGCCGTGCGCGCCGAGGATGCCGACCGCATCGAGGCCCAGGACCGCGAGCTGATCGCGCGCGGCCCCGATTACCTGCCCGAGCCGCGCGAGCTCGTGCGGCTTGGGCGGAGCTTCCTCATCACGAGCCGAGCCATCGCCGACTCCAGGGGCCGGTCGACCGGCGTGCTCTCCGCCGGCATCGAGACCACCGAGCGGCGCGCCATGGAGGAGCGCCTGGCGCTCGAGCAGCGCCGCGCCGAGGCCGTGGTGCTGGCGGCGCGCGTCGGCATCGTCGACTGGGACGGCCGCACGCACGAGACCTTCTATTCGCCGCGCTTCAAGGAGATCCTCGGCTATCCGCCCGATGCCGAGACGGCCGGCTGGCCGGACTACTTCGATCGCGTGCACCCCGACGACCAGGCGAGGGTGAAGCAACGCTTCCGCGAGCACATCGTCGAGGAGCGCCAGTCGCCCTACCACGAGCCGATCCAGTATCGCCTCAGGAAGGCCGACGGCAGCTACGTCTGGGTCGAGGCGCTCGGGGCCTCGCTGCGCGACGCCAAGGGCTTCGCGACGCGCTTCATCGCCGCGATCGAGGACGTGAGCGTGCGCCGCGCCCAGGAAGAAGCGCTGGAGACCGAGCAGAAGCGCCTCGACCTCGTCGTGCGGGCGGCGCGCGTCGGCATCGTCGACTGGGACGGCCACACGCACGCCACCTATTACTCGCCGCGCTTCAAGGAAATCCTCGGCTACGCGCCGGACGCCGACACGTCGGACTGGCCCGACTACTTCAAGGTGCTCATCCATCCCGACGACCGCGCGCGCGTCACGAAGCGCTGGCGCAGCTTCATCTTCGGCACCGGGCCGGAGGGGCCGCGCGGCCAGTTCTACGCGCCCGAGGAATACCGGCTGCTGCGCAAGGACGGCAGCTACGTCTGGGTGCAGGTGAGCGGCATGGCGGTGCGCGATGAGAAGAACTTCGTCGTTCGCTGGATCGCCGCCACGACCGACATCACGGAGCGCCGCGCCCAGGAGGAGACGCTGCGCGCGAGCGTGCGCCTGCGCGAGGAAGTCGAGCGCATGTCGCGCCACGACCTGAAGACGCCGCTCAACAGCGTCGTCGCGATGTCGCGCCTGCTGCGCGAGAGCGGCAAGCTCGCGCCCGAGGACATGGAGCTCCTCGGCACCATCGAGCGCGCCGGCTACCGCATCCTCAACATGGTGAACCTGTCGCTCGACCTCTTCCGCATGGAGCAGGGCACCTGGCAGTTCCATCCGCAGGCGGTGAACCTCGCGCAGGTGGCGAGCCGCGTCGCCGCCGACCTCGACGGCCAGGCCGCCTCCAAGAGCGTGCTGATCCAGATCCGCGGCCGCAGCAGCGTGCTCGCGCGCGCGGACGAGCTCCTGTGCTACTCGATGCTCGCCAACCTGGTGAAGAACGCGATCGAGGCGGCGCCGGAAGGCAGCACCGTCTCGCTTTCCTTCGAGCAGAAGGAAAATGAGATCGAGACCCGGGTGCACAACGCCGGCGCCGTGGCCGAGGAGATGCGCGGGCGCTTCTTCGAGAAGTACGCCACCGCCGGCAAGAGCGCGGGCCTCGGCCTGGGCACGTACTCCGCGCGCCTGATGGCGCGCGTGCAGGAAGGCGATATCTCGATGCAGACCGGCGAGGAGGGCGGCACGACGCTCACCGTGCGCCTCAAGGCCGCCACCGCCGCGGAAACCGCGCCCACGCCGCCGGGCGAGGCCGCCGCCGCGCTCGCCGTGGCGCATGCGCGCGAGAGCCTGCCGCCGCTCAAGGTCCTCGTCGTGGACGACGACGAGTTCAACCGCCTCGTGCTTCGCCGCACCCTGCCGCATCCGCCGCTGCGGCTCTCGATGGCGGTGAACGGCCGCGCCGCGCTGGAAGCGGCCGAGCGCGACTGGCCCGACGTGGTGCTCCTCGACCTGGAGATGCCGGTGATGGACGGCTACCAGGCCGCCCGTCTCCTGAGGGAAAAGCAGATCAGCGAAGGAAGGGAAAAGACGACGATCATCGCGATCTCGTCGAACGACGAGCAGGCGATCATCGACAAGGCGCTCGCCGCGGGCTGCGACCACTACCTCACCAAGCCGGCGCCGCGCGAGGTGCTGTGGCGCCTCCTGAAAAGCATCCACGCCACGGGGATGGAACGGGAGGGCTCCGCGGAAGCGATCCTGGTCGATCCCGACCTCGAGGACGTGCTGCCGGCCTTCATCGAGTCGCGCCGAGCGCTCCTGGACAAGCTGCTCGCCGAGCTCGACGCCGGCGACCGCGCGGGCGTCCAGCGCGTCGCGCACAAGCTCGCCGGCAGCCTCGCGCTCTACAATTTCGGCTGGGCCTCCGCGCAGTGCCGCGCGCTCGAGCGCGATGCGGCTTCCGCCGCGCCCGCCGAGCTGCGCGAGCGCGCGGCGGCGGTGCGCCGGCATCTCGGCGAAGTGCCGGTGCGCTTCGCCGGCGCGGCGGCGGCAAAGGACGGCGAGCCATGACGCAGGCGAAGGTGCTGCTGGTCGACGACGACGAGGCGGTGCTCGACTTCATGAAGGCGAAGCTCGGCACCAAGTACCAGCTCGTGGCGACGACCTCCGCGAGCAGCGTGCTCGCGCTCGCGCGCGAGCACCGGCCCGACGTCATCGTCTGCGACGTCGACATGCCCGGCATGGACGGCGGCGACGTCTCGGCCGCGCTCTATGGCGACGACGGCATGCGCGACATCCCGCTCATCTTCCTCACCGGCCTCCTCTCCGCGCAGGAGCTGCAGCAGAAGGGCGGCCAGCTCGGCGGCCGGCCGGCCCTGTCGAAGAACGCGCCGGTCGGCGACCTCATCGAGCGCATCGACTCGCTCCTGAAGCGATAATCGGCGGGTGCAGCCGATCGAGCAGGCCGAGCTGTTTTCCCGTCTCGCGCAGGGCCATGCCACGGGCGTCACGGTGGTGACGCCGAACGTCCGCCTTTCCAAGTCCCTGATTTCGCTTTTCGACCGGTTCCAGGCGGAAAAGGGAAAGGCGTCGTGGGAAGCGGCCGATATCCTGCCGCTCGGCTCGTTCGTGGAGCGGCTCTACGACGACGCGCTCCATGGCGACGGCGCCGCCGGCCTGCCGCTGCTGCTCACGCCGGCGCAGGAGCACTGGCTGTGGAGCGAGGCGATCGCTTCCTCGCGCCAGGGCGAGGGGCTGCTCGACACCGCGTCGGCCGCGGAGGAATGCCGCAAGGCCTGGCGGCTGGTGCACGAATGGCGCATCGGCGTGGGCGGGGGAAACGAGGATGCCGTTGCGTTTGCCTCCTGGTCCGAGATTTACAGGAAGAAGACCCGGGAGGAGATCGACGCGGCGCGCCTTCCCGATCTGGTGCGCGAGCTGCCGCGGCGCAACGCGCCGAAGGTCCTCGTCGCGTACGGCTTCGACCTCCTGCCGCCGCAGGCGCAGGAGCTCCTTGCCTCGTTCGGGGCGCTGCAGTGCCAGCCCGCCGCGCGCAAAGGCGCGGCGATGCGCGTGGCCTTCGCCTCGCGCAAGGAAGAGCTCGCGCAGGCGGCGGCGTGGGCGCGCGCCCGGCTGGAGGCGAACCCGCGCGCGCGCATCGGCGTGGTGGTCCCCGAGCTCGAATCGCGCCGGCGCGAGGTGGTGCGCGTCTTCTCGCGCACGCTCCGGCCGGGATACAACCTGCCGGCGGCGGCCAAGCAGGCGCTGCCGTTCAACGTTTCCCTTGGATTACCTCTAGCCCAGTACCCGGTCGCTGCGCTGGCCCTGTCGATCCTGCGCTTCTCCCAGGAGGAAATCGACTTCACCGAGGCGAGCGAGCTCATCCGCTCGCCCTTCCTCGGCGGCGCCGAGCGCGAGCAGGCCGCGCGCGCCAAGCTCGACGTGCGACTGCGAAAGAAACTCGATGCCACGGTGGCGTTGCCGGAACTCATCGCCAACGCCGAGGCCGCGCCGGCGCTGCGCAGCCTCCTCGAGAGACTTTTCAAGTACAGGGAAGAAAAGCCGAAGACCGCCGGCGAATGGGCGCGGCACTTCTCGGCGCTGCTGGAGGCGGCCGGCTTTCCCGGCGAGCGCACGCTCGACTCGGAGGAGTACCAGGCGCGCGCGAAGCTGAACGAGATGCTCGCGGAGCTGGCGCGCCTTGGCCGCGTGTCGGGCCGCATGGGCTTCTCGCGCGCGCTCGGCCAGCTGCGGCGCCTGTGCAGCGAGGCGCTCTTCCAGCCGGAGTCGCAGGGCGAGGCGCCGATCCAGGTCCTCGGCGTGCTCGAATCGGCGGGCCTCGGCTTCGACCACCTGTGGGTGAGCGGCCTCACCGACGAGGCGTGGCCCCTGCGCGCGCAGCCGAATCCCTTCGTCCCCGTGGCGCTGCAGAAGAAGGCCGGCATTCCGCAGGCAAGCCCGGAGCGCTCGCTCGAGCTCGACCGGCGCATCACGCAGGGCTGGGCCGCCGCGGGCGACGAGGTCGTGCTCTCGCATTTCGAGAAGGAAGAAGACCGCGACCTCGCGCCCAGCCCGCTCATCGGTGCCTTCCCGGAAGGGAAGCTGGCCTTGCCGCTCTACGAGAACTTCCGCGACGCGATCTTCGCAGGGAAGAGAGTGAACAATCTTGAGGATTCCGTAGGGCCCGCGGTTACGGCAACAAAGATACGGGGCGGCACGCGCGTGCTCGCCGACCAGGCGGCCTGCCCCTTCCGCGCCTTCGCGCACTGGCGGCTTTCCGCGAAGGAGATGGAAACGCCCGCCGACGGCCTCGACGCCGCCGACCGCGGCAAGCTCCTGCATGAGCTCATGTCCCGGCTCTGGACGCAGTTGAGGGATTCGGAATCGCTGAAAGGCGAAGTCGGGCCCGCGATCGACGCCGCCTCGGCGGCGGCGGTGAAGGCGCTCGGCCTGGAAGGCCGCTTCGCCGAGCTCGAGCGCGCCCGCCTCGCGCGCCTCGCGCGCGAATGGCTCGAGGCGGAAAGGCAGCGCGCGCCCTTCGAGGTGGTCTCGGTCGAGAAGGAAATACCGTTCTCCGTCGCCGGCATGGCGTTCGAGGGGCGCATCGACCGCATGGACCGGCTCGGCTCCGGCGGCCATGTGCTCATCGACTACAAGACCTCGAAGAACGTCACGCCCAACCATTGGAAGCCGCCGCGCCCGCAGGATCCGCAGCTTCCCTTGTATGCGCTGAGCGTCAAGGAAGACGTCCGGGCCCTCGCGTTCGCCAAGGTGCGGCCGGGCCAGATGCGGCTCATGGGCTTCTCGGCGGAAAAGAACCTCCTCCCGAAGGTCGAGGCCGCCAAGAGCTGGAGCGAGCTCAAGGAGGGCTGGAAGAAGGAGCTCGGATCGCTCGGCAAGGATTTCGCCGCGGGCAACGCGCTCGTCGATCCCAAGCGGGGCATCGCCGTCACCTGCCTCTTCTGCGACTTGAAGACCCTCTGCCGGGTCTACGAGAAGGCGAACCCCCTCAAGGAAGAAGACGCCGATTGGGAGGGCACCGGCGAGTGAAGCCCGCTTCTATGCCCGTTTCGTCACGCCCAGACGGGATAGCCCTTCGCCTCGCGCGCGTACGCGCCGAAGAGGTCGAGCATGCGCTCGCGCCACGCGAAGACCGGGTCGTCGGGCTCCAGCAGCCGCGTCGGCGACATGGCGCGCGCCCACTGGAAAAGGCCGAAGAGCGTGTAGTCGGCGTAGCCGGGCCCGTGGCCCGAGACGAACGGGTGCTGCACGAGCCCCGGCCGCACCGGCTCGAGCGCGCCGCGGAACGCCGCGAGCGCCGCGTTGCGGTCGCCGGCGTACTGCTCGAGCGTCATGCCGACGCGCTTCTCGCGCGAGGCGCGGAAGTACGCCTTGTCCTTCTCGTGGATGCGCTCGAAGATGTCGAGGAGGATCACCTTGAAGACCGCGAGCTGCGGCCCGCGCGCCACCCAGTGCGTGAAGAACTCGGCCAGGGCGCGCGACTCGACGCTCGCGAAGAGCCCGGGCCGCTGCGGGTAGGCCTCGTCGAGGTACACGGCGATGTTCCAGGAGTCGGCGACCACCGTGTTGCCGTCGCGGATCACCGGCACGGTGGTCGAGCGCGCGAACTCGATGGCGTCCTTCTCCGTGAAGCGCCACGGCACGGTCTCGAACTCGAGCCCCTTGTGCTTGAGCGCCATCTTCACGCGCCAGCAGTAGGGCGAGAAGCGGCGGTCGTCCTCCGCGCCTGCGAGGTCAAAGAGGGTGATCACCGGACGCGATCCTTTCCATGATGATATCGGACGAAAAACAAAGGCTAGCAGCCCTCGACGTCGGGCGTTCGTTCATCGTCCAGGCGCCCGCCGGTTCCGGTAAGACCGATCTCCTGGTCAAGCGGTTCGCGGCGCTGCTCAAGGTCGTGCAGGCGCCGGAGGAGGTGCTGGCGATCACCTTCACGAAGAAGGCGGCGGCCGAGATGCGCCTGCGCGTGCTCGAGCTCGTCCAGGCCCCGGAGCTTGCACATCGCTTGCGCATCCAGACGATCGACTCGTTCTGCGCCGCGCTCACCCGCCAGGTGCCGGTGCTGGCGCGCTTCGGCGCCCAGCCGCGCATCGTCGAGGACGCCGCCGACCTCTACCGCGAGGCGGCGGCGCGGGTCTTCGCCACGTTCACCCCGGCCACCGAGCGGCTCCTCGCCCACCTCGACAACGACGTGTCGGTGGCGACGTCGCTCCTCGCCGACCTGCTGCGCTCGCGCGACCGCTGGCTGCGCAAGACGGGCGTCGCGCCCACCCGCGCCGAGCTGGAAGCTTCCTTCGCCCTGGAACGCAAGCATCTGCTTGAGAAGGCGAAGGGCCTGTACCCCGCCGCCTCGGAAGAATTGGCCTTCCAGTTCTTGACGCAAAAAGGGGAATGGACAAAGAGGCCCCTGGCCCCCCAAGAACTGCAAGCCATCCCCGGCCTGCGCGAAGCGCTCAA
Source organism: Clostridia bacterium (assembly GCA_050261755.1). GTDB lineage: Bacteria > Pseudomonadota > Gammaproteobacteria > Burkholderiales > SG8-39 > SCGC-AG-212-J23. The sequence goes on along the minus strand of JBLNDP010000065.1, from coordinate 855 downwards.
TGCGCTGCGCAAAATGCCGCCCGCGCGCTACGAGGACGCCCAGTGGGAGGCGCTCGAGGCCATCCTCTCGCTGCTGCTGCCGGCCGTCTCGCACCTGAAGGTGCTGTTCGGCGAGACCGGAACGGCGGATTTCACGGAGTTCGCCCACGGCGCGCTCCTCGCGCTCGGGTCGGTCGAGGAGCCGAGCGAGCTCCTGCTCTCGATCGACCGGCGCATCAGCCACATCCTCGTCGACGAGTTCCAGGACACGTCGCTCTCGCAGTTCGAGCTCCTCACGAAGCTCACCTCGGGCTGGGAGCGGGGAGACGGCCGGACGCTCTTCGTGGTGGGCGACCCGATGCAGTCGATCTACCGCTTCCGCGAGGCGGAGGTTTCCCTCTTCCTGCGGGCCCGGAATTCCGGCCTGGGCGCCCTGAAGCTGGAGCCCTTGACGCTCACGACCAACTTCCGCTCGCAGCAGGGAATCATCGACTGGGTGAACGACGCTTTCGCGCGCGTCTTGCCGGCCCGGGAAGACGAGGCGTCCGGCGCCGTGCCGTACTCCGCCTCCACGGCGCGCCATCCCGCGCTTCCCGGCAAGGCGGTCACGTGGCATGCCTTCTACGACCGCGCCGCGGAGGCGAAGCAGGTCGTTTCCCTGGTGAAAAGCTCTCCGGGGAAGAAGTGCATCCTCGTGCGCAACCGCGCGCACCTCGACGAGATCGTGCCGGCGCTCAGGGACGCGGGCGTGCCCTTCAAGGCGGTGGAGATCGAGCACCTGGGCGAGAAGCAGGTCGTGCAGGACCTCTACGCGCTCACGCGCGCGCTCCTTCACCTCGGCGACCGCGTCGCCGCGCTCGCCGTCCTGCGCGCCCC
>JBLNDP010000064.1:0-12740 GCA_050261755.1 Clostridia bacterium | reverse complement strand
TGGACCAGAAGAACCAGAAGAGCGCCAGCCGCAACGCCCGGGCGCTGGATATCGAGGCCCTGGAGCAGGAATGGGCCTGGTGCAACCCGCGCTGGCGCGGCATCCGCCGTTCCTACAGCGCCGCCGACGTGATCCGCCTGCGCGGCACGGTCCGGGTGGAGCATACCCTCGCTCACCGCGGCGCCGAGAAGCTCTGGCGGCTGTGCACGGAGCGCCCCTTCGTGAACTCGCTCGGCGCGCTGACCGGCAACCAGGCCATGCAGCAGGTGCGCGCGGGCGTGCCGGCGATCTATCTCTCCGGAGGGCTGGTCGCCGCGGATGCGAACGACTCGCTTTCCATGTACCCCGACCAGTCGCTCTACGCGGTGTCGTCGGTGCCCACCGTGGTGAAGCGCATCAACAATGCGCTCCTGCGGGCCGACCAGATCCAGGCCATGGAGGGCCGCGACGACATCGACTGGCTCGCGCCCATCGTCGCCGACGCTGAGTCCGGCTTCGGCGGCGTCCTGAACGCCTTCGAGCTCATGAAGGCCATGATCGAGGCGGGCGCGGCCGGCGTGCACTTCGAGGACCAGCTCGCCTCCGTGAAGAAGTGCGGCCACATGGGCGGCAAGGTGCTCGTGCCGACCCAGGAAGCCGTGCAGAAGCTCATCGCCGCGCGCCTCGCCGCCGACGCCATGGGCGTGCCCACCGTGCTCCTTGCCCGCACCGACGCGGAAGCGGCCGACATCGTCACCTCGGACGTGGACGAGAACGACAAGCCGTTCATCACCGGCGAGCGCACCTCCGAAGGGTTCTACAAGACGCGCAAGGGCTTCGACCAGGCGCTGTCGCGCGGCCTCGCCTACGCCGAGTACGCCGACATGGTGTGGTGCGAGACCGGCACGCCGGACCTCGACTTCGCCAGGCGCTTCGCCGAAGGCATCCGCAAGAAGTACCCGGAGAAGATGCTCGCCTACAACTGCTCGCCCTCCTTCAACTGGAAGCGCAACCTCGACGACGCAACGATCGCGAAGTTCCAGCGCGAGCTCGGCGCCATGGGCTACAAGTTCCAGTTCATCACCCTCGCGGGCTTCCATTCGCTCAACTACTCGATGTTCGAGCTGGCGTACGGCTACGCGCGCCAGAACATGAGCGCCTTCGTCGAGCTGCAGCAGAAGGAATTCGCCGCCGCCGAGAAGGGCTTCACGGCCGTGAAGCACCAGCGGGAGGTCGGAACCGGCTACTTCGACGCCATCACGCAGGTCGTGACCGGCGGCAAGGCGTCCACCACCGCCCTGCACGGCTCGACGGAGGACGAGCAGTTCTTCGACGAGAAGAAGAAGGCGAAGCTCGCCGCGGTCTGACGCGGATCCCCGCTCGCGCGGGGAGGGCAACTAGGCTGCGCTCGTCCTGTACAGCGGCTTGCCGTCGTTCAGGTCGAGCGCGCCCTTCACGATGCGGTAGATGATCCAGATCGCGTCGGCGGCGAGGATGGCGAAGCCGACGAAGACGACGACGAGCAGCCCGCCGACGGCGCCCCACAGCAGCCCGAACCAGAAGGTGCGGATCTGCCAGCGGAAGTGCGACTCGAGCCAGGTCCCGGCGGCGTCGTCCTTCTTCACGTAGTTGATCACCACCGCGACGATCCAGGTGATGCCCACGAAGAACCCGAGCGCCTGGAGGATGTAGACGGCCAGCGTCAGCGTCTTGAGGTCCTTCAGCTTTTCGTCGGCTTCCATATCGACACCCTTTTTTGTCGTGAAGTGAGTCCGGCGAGTATTTCGACATCGGCCTTGCGGACGCCGTAGTGCTCGGCGAGAAAAGCGATGAGCTCCGCGTTCGCCTTGCCGTCCACCGGCGGCGCGGCGAGCCGGACCTTCCTGCGCTCGCCGTGCATGCCCGCGAACCCGCTTTTCTTCGCCCCCGGCTGCACGTGCAGCTCCAGCACCAGCTTGTCCGGCGCCGGGGCGGCGCGCCTCACCCGAGCCTCGCCGCGAGCGGCTTCACGTATTCCAGCACGATCAGGACGACCTGAAGCAGCACGAGGAGCGCGAGCGGCGTCAGGTCGAAGCCGCCCACCGGCGGTATGAGGCGGCGGAACGGCCGCAGGAACGGCCGCGTGAAGGCGTCGAGCGCAGGCGTGAGCGGCGAGTACGAGCGGAACCATGACATCACGGCGAGCACGAGCACGGCGAAGATGAGGAGATACACGCTGTAGCGGACGAGGTCGACGAGCGCCACGGCAAGGATGGGAACGAGCGTCGGCTCGGCGCCGAAGAGCATCAGCCGCGCGGCAATGGAAAGCGCCTGGAGCGCCCAGGCGATGAGCAACGTGGCGATGTCCCAGCCCCGCAGTCCCTTCACGACGCGCCGCACCGGCATGACGAGCCAGCTCGTCATCGCCAGCACGAACTGGCCGGCGGGGTTCTGGAAAGGGACGCGCAGCCATTGGAAATGGAAGCGCGCCAGCAGCAGCAGGACGAAGAACCCGGCGATGCTCTCGACCAGGAACGAGGCGATCTGGACGAGCATCGCTACGCCTTGTCGCGCCCCGTGCCTTGCGTCTGGCCGAGCCTTGCGCCCAGCTCGGCCGCCCGGTCGCTCGCCGCCTTCACCGCGCGGCGAAAGCGCTCGGCGAGCTGCTCCTGCGCGAACGCATTGAGCGCGGCTTCGGTCGTGCCGCCTTTCGAGGTCACGTTCTTCCTGAGGGTCTCCGGCGATTCCGCGCTTCCCGCGGCGAGCTTGGCTGCGCCCAGCACCGTGTGAAGCGCGAGCTTCTTCGCCTCCGGCTCGGCAATGCCCAGCTCCACGGCCGAGGCCGCCAGCTGCTCGATGAACCAGAAGACGTACGCGGGGCCGCTCGCGGAGACCGCCGTCACCGGGTCGAGCAGCCGTTCTTCCGCGACCCACACCACCTCGCCCACGGCCCGGAGAATCGTCTCCGTATTTTTCCGGTCGCCCTCGTTCACTTCCGGCGACGCATAAAGCCCGGTGATGCCGGCGCCGATCAGCGCCGGCGTGTTGGGCATGCAGCGCACGATGCGCCGGTGGCCTTCGAGCCAGCGCGACAGCGCGTCGATGGTGATGCCGGCGGCGATGCTGATCACCAGCTTGCCGCGCACGCTGCCCGCGAGCGATGCGAGGCCCGATTGCATGTCCTGCGGCTTGACGGCCAGCACCAGGACGTCGGAGCCTTGCGTTCCCGCGTCGGGCGCCGTGGAGACGCGCACGCCGAACTTCTCGGCGAGCTTCTCGCGCGCCGAGGGCGCCATCTCGATCACCGAGATCGCGTTCTTCTCGAACCCCTTGGCGACGAGCCCGCCGATGAGCGCGCTCGCCATGTTGCCCCCGCCCAGGAATGCAATCTTCAAGCAGCGCTCCTTATCTTCTGGCGCGGGCCGAAGATCGCCGTGCCGATCCGCACCATCGTCGCGCCTTCCGCGAGGGCGACGTCCATGTCGTCCGACATGCCCATCGACAGCGTGTCGAAGCCGAAGCGCTCCTTGAGGCTCTCGAAAAGCGACTTCATGTCGCGGTAGCGCTCCCGCGGCGCGCCCGGCTCCGGGATCGCCATGAGCCCGCGCAGCCGTATGCCGCCCAGGATGCGCACTTTTTCACACAGCTGTGCCACGTCCCGCGGCGCGATGCCGGCTTTGCTCGCCTCGCCCGAGGCGTTGACCTGGATGAGCACGTTCAGGGGCGGCAGGCCGGCCGGGCGCTGTTCGGAAAGCCGGCGTGCAATTTTTTCACTTGCAACCGTATGGACCCAGGCAAAGTGACCGGCCGCGTCACGCGTCTTGTTGCTCTGGAGCGGCCCGATGAGATGCCACTCGAGCTCCGCGGGCAATGCCGCGATCTTTTCCAGCGCTTCCTGCACGTAGTTCTCGCCGAACGCGCGCTGGCCCGCCGCCGCCGCCTCGCGGATCCGCTCCGCGCTCTGGCCCTTGGAAACCGCGAGCAGCGTCGCGCCGCCAAGTCGCTTGCGGATCGCTTGCAGGTTGTCGGCGATGGCTGCCATAATGACCTGAAATTCCGGCGGAAATTCCTTATTTTTCAAAGCCGCCGGCCTGGGAGGCATTGTAATGGATCTCACCGAGCTGCTCGCCTTCGTCGTCAAGAACAAGGCGTCCGACCTGCATTTGTCTTCCGGCCTGCCGCCGATGATCCGCGTGCACGGCGACGTGCGGCGCATCAACGTGCCGCCCCTCGAGCACAAGGACGTGCACGGGATGATCTACGACATCATGAACGACGGGCAGCGCAAGTTCTACGAGGAGAACCTCGAGTGCGACTTCTCGTTCGCGGTGCCCAACCTGGCGCGCTTCCGCGTGAACGCCTTCGTGCAGCAGCGCGGCGCGGCGGCCGTCATGCGGACGATCCCGTCGAAGATCCTGTCGCTGGAGGACCTGAAGGCGCCGAAGAGCTTCGCCGACATCGCCGACCAGCCGCGCGGCATCGTGCTGGTGACCGGCCCGACCGGCTCGGGCAAGTCCACCACGCTCGCGGCGATGGTGAACCACATCAACGAGAACGAGCACGGCCACATCCTCACCATCGAGGACCCCATCGAGTTCGTGCACGAGTCGAAGAAGTGCCTGATCAACCAGCGCGAGGTCGGCCCGCACACGCTCTCTTTCTCGAACGCGCTGCGCAGCGCGCTGCGTGAAGACCCGGACGTGATCCTGGTGGGCGAGATGCGCGACCTGGAGACGATCCGCCTCGCCCTTTCCGGCGCGGAGACCGGCCACCTGGTGTTCGGCACGCTGCACACCTCGTCGGCGGCCAAGACGATCGACCGCATCGTCGACGTCTTCCCGGCCGCGGAGAAGGAAATGGTGCGCGCGATGCTGTCGGAGTCGATCCGCGCCATCATCTCTCAGACGCTCCTCAAGACGAAGGACGGCTCGGGCCGCGTCGCGGCGCACGAGATCATGATCGGCACCCCCGCCATCCGCAACCTCATCCGCGAGAACAAGATCGCGCAGATGTACTCCGCCATCCAGACCGGCCGCCAGATCGGCATGCAGACGCTCGACCAGAACCTGCAGGAGCTGGTGGCGCGCAACGTGATCTCCAACGCCGAGGCGCGCGGCAAGGCGGCCAACAAGGACACTTTCCCCGGCTGAGGCCGGCGAGGAGCAAGGCATGGAACGCGAACAGGCAACCAAATTCATCTACGACCTCCTGCGCGCGCTGATCGCGAAGAAGGGCTCGGACCTTTTCATCACGGCGGAATTCCCGCCGGCGATGAAGATCGACAGCAAGATGACGCCGGTCTCGCAGACCGCGCTCACCGCGCAGCACACGGCGATGCTCGCCCGCGCGGTGATGAACGACAAGCAGGCGGCGGAGTTCGAGGCGACCAAGGAGTGCAACTTCGCCATCAACCCGGCCGGCATCGGCCGCTTCCGGGTCAACTGCTTCGTGCAGCAGGGCAAGGTCGGCATGGTGATGCGCGTCATCACCACCACCATCCCGACGTTCGACGACCTCAAGGTGCCGGCGGTCCTGAAGGACGTCATCATGACCAAGCGCGGCCTGTGCCTCGTCGTCGGCGGCACGGGCTCGGGCAAGTCGACCACGCTCGCGGCGATGATCGGCTACCGCAACGAGAACTCGCACGGCCACATCATCACCATCGAGGACCCGGTCGAGTACGTCCACCCGCACCGCAACTGCCTGATCACCCAGCGCGAGGTCGGCGTCGACACCGACTCGTGGGAGGCGGCGCTCAAGAACACGCTGCGCCAGGCGCCCGACGTGATCCTGATCGGCGAGATCCGCGACATGGAGGTGATGGAGCACGCGATCGCCTTCGCCGAGACCGGCCACCTCGCGCTCGGCACGCTGCACGCGAACAACTCCAACCAGGCGATGGACCGCATCATCAACTTCTTCCCGGAAGCGCGCCGCCAGCAGCTGCTGATGGACCTGTCGCTCAACCTGAAGGCGGTGATCTCACAGCGCCTGATCCCGGTGAAGGAAGGCAAGGGCCGCGCCGCCGCGGTCGAGGTGCTGCTCAACTCGCCGCTCATTTCCGACCTCATCTTCAAGGGCGAGATCCACGGCATCAAGGAGATCATGAAGAAGTCGCGCGAGCTCGGCATGCAGACCTTCGACCAGGCCCTCTTCGACCTGTACGAGGCCGGCCGCATCAGCTACGAGGACGCGCTGCGCTTCGCCGACTCCACCAACGAGGTGCGCCTCAACATCAAGCTGAACAGCAAGGAAGCCAAGAGCACCGACCTCACCAAGGGCATCGAGCACCTGGACATCGTTTAAGCGGCAACCGCAGTGTCTTGTTGAGGGCGCCCGCGCGGCGCCCTCGTCTTTTCGGAGCCCGGCAGATGGCCTTGCAGAGCGACGCGGCGATGGTGCTCTTCTACGACATTGCCGGCGACGGCGGCGACCACGACGACTGGCACACCTACGAGCACGTGCACGAGCGGCTCTCGATCCCGGGGTTCCTGCGCGCGACGCGCTGGATCGCGACCTCCGGCTCGCCGCGCTACCTGGCGCTCTACGAGGTGGCCGGCGTCGATATGGCGCATTCGCCCGCTTACCTCGCGCGCCTGAACGAGCCGACGCGGTGGACGCGCGCGATGATGCCGCGCTTTCGCGGGATGGTGCGCGGCTTCTTGCGCGTCGCGGCGGCCGCGGGCTACGGCCTCGGCAACGCGGCGCTCGCGATCCGCTTTTCTCCGCGCCAGGGCGAGGACGCTCGCCTGCGCGAAAGGCTCGCGTCGCTGCTACCTTCCCTCGCCACCGCGCGGGGCATGGCTTCGGCCCAGCTCCTCGAGCCCGGGCCGCCGCCGCCGATGACCAGCGAGCAGGCCCTTCGCGGCCCGGACGCCTCGATGCCCGCTCTGCTCCTCGCGACGGCTTACGAGGCATCGGCCCTCGGACCGGTGGCGGCGGCCCTCCTTCCCGAGCTCGATCCGGTGGCGCGCGTCGAGGCGGGGACCTACGCGCTGCACTTCACCGCCACGGCGGCGGAAGTAGTTCGCACGCCGGCCAACGCGCCTGTCCTAAGATGACGGCGATCCCCATGATCCGCCGCCTCGCGCTGCTCGCTCCGCTCATTGCCGCCTTGTGGTCGGGCTCGGCCGCACCTGCCGACGTGCAGCAACCGCCGTTGAAGGACGTCACGTCGGTCCGGCTCGCTAACTACGGCGCGCCTTCGGCTCCGATCCATAGCCGCGAGGACCTGCGCGCGGTGCTCGAAGAGCTGCGCCAGCTGCGAGGCAAGACCTGGCGCCGCGGCGATACGAAGCTCGAATGCTATTCGAGCGTCACGCTCATGCACGGCAATCGGATCCTGACCGTCTTCCGCGTCACGCCGGACACGGTCGTCGAGCGGATCTTCTCGAAGGGCCAGGCAACGAGCTTCAGCCAGGCCATCGATCCGAACGAGCTGCTGAAGACCAGCGCCCTGCTCGCCGAAGCGCCCCCCGCCAAGGGCTGCGCAACAGCCGAGGCGGCGGAAACCAAGTAAAGATCGCCCGCTGCAGGATGCGCTAGGCGCGCGGAGGCGCCTTGGCTTTAGGGTCGCCGGGTATGAGGAATTCGACGGTGCAGCCGCCGATGCGCGCTTCGACCGGCCCGGCCATGTGCTTCGGCTTCGTGCCTTCCTCGGGAAGCAGCTTGTCGTCCGAGTGCAGCGGAAAGCCGGTCCACTCGATCTGCAGCCGGCGGCCGCGGATCGAGGGCAGGAAGGCAAGCTCGTCGCGGTCTTCCTTCCAGTTCTCCAGGTACTCGAGCAGCCGGGTGCGCTCGGCCTTGGTGACGAAGACCACGGCGAACTCGCCGTCGCCGGGCTTGTTATCCGGCGAGAGGTGGAGGTTCGGCCCGACGTAGGGAAGGCTCACCGCCTCGAGCATCAGATAGCTGCCGGAAATGTCGCGGCCATCCAAAAGCGCGGAGACCTCCACCGGTTCCGCGCGTTTCGCCACCGCCTGCAGGCGGCTGAGGCCCTTTTCGACGGGATTTTTCTTCTTCTTCACGTTCGTCACCGCCGGATGCGCCAGCAGCTCCGCGAAGATGCCCAGCCCGACTCCCTCGATGAAATAGCGCTCGCCCCAGGGCCCCTGTGCGACGCCGACGTCGAGCTTCACGCGGCGAGCGCTTTGCCACCCCCGCACGAGCCGCTTGAAGGGCTGCTCGGCCTGTCCAAGTGTGCGCGCGATGTTGTTGGCGGTGCCGGCAGGCAGCAGCGCCATCGGGATCCCTCGACCGGCGAGGCGCCTCGCTACGCGGCCCACGGTGCCGTCGCCTCCGGCCACGACGACCAGGTCCGTCGGTTCCTTGAGCGCCTCTTTCCAGCCCGGCTCCTTGCACGAATGGCACTCCACCTTGTGCCCCGCCCCGCGCAGGAGCTTCTTCAGCGCGCCCGGGCTTACGCCGCGGCGTCCCGCCTTCGGGTTGTGGATGAGCGTTACGCGCACGGCAATTGCTGGGTCACGGGATCAGCCTACGCAAGAAGGGTACCCATGCGCATCCTGATCACGAACGACGACGGCGTCTACAGTCCGGGCATAGCCGCTTTGGCGCAGGTGGCCGCGCGTTTCGGCGAAGCGCGCATCGTGGCGCCGGACGTCGAGATGTCTTCCGCGAGCAGCTCGATCACCGCCTCGCGGCCGCTCAGCTACAAGCGCACGCGGCTTCCGGCGGAGGTGGCGGGCGTGGAGGCATACCGCGTGAACGGCACGCCGGGCGACTGCGTCGGCGTCGGCACCTGCGTCTGGAAGCAGGTCGATCTCGTGCTCTCCGGCATCAACCTCGGGGCGAACCTCGGCAATGCGCTCTGGCATTCCGGCACGCTGGCCGGCGCGAAGCAGGCGGCCCTGCTGGGCCTGCGCGGCATCGCGTTCAGCGCTCCGGCCACCGACGCCGAGCAGCCGGACTTCGAGACGCTCAAGACCTCCGTGGCGGCGATCCTGGAGATGCTCCTGCGCCGGCCCGAGCTCAAGCTCGTGAACGTGAACCTGCCCGCATCGGCGCCGCGCGGCATGCTTTGGACGAGCCAGTCGGTGCGGCATTACGACGGCCGGGTCGTGCCGGGCAAGGATCCAATGGGCCGCACCCACTATTGGTACACAGTCGTGCCGGTCGAGGCGACGGAGGAAGGCAGCGACCGCTGGGCGCTCGAGCAGGGCTACGCTTCGATCACGCCGCTGCGCGTGGACCTCACCGACGAAGCCGCGCTGGAGCAGGCGCGGCGCGAGGAGCCCCGCAAGGTTCGCCTCGCTTGATCCGCATCGGCATCTCGGGATGGCGCTACGAGCCGTGGCGCGGCGTGTTCTATCCCGGGGGCCTCGCGCAGCGCCGGGAGCTCGAGTTCTGCGGCTGGCACTTCCCCACCGTGGAGATCAACGGCTCGTTCTATTCCTTGCAGCGCCCGGAATACTACGAGTCCTGGCACGACGAGACGCCGCCCGGGTTTGTCTTCGCGATCAAGGGCTCGCGGTACATCACGCACATGCTCAAGCTGAAGGGCGTCGAGCGGCCGCTCGCGAACTTTTACGCCTCAGGCATTCTCGCCCTGCGGGACAAGACGGGGCCGTTCCTCTGGCAATTCCCGCCGCAGTTTCCCTACAACGAGGAGAGGCTCGCCGCCTTCTTCCGACTGCTGCCGCGCGACACCGAGGAAGCGCTCGCCCTCGCGCGCCGGCGCGACGCGCGCATGAAGGGACGGGCGTACCTGAGGATCGACCGCCACCGGGCGCTGCGCCACGCGGTGGAGATTCGCCATCCCAGCTTCATGACCGAGCGTTTCGTTTCCCTGCTGAGGAAGCATCGCATCGGCCTGGTGGTCGCCGACACGGCCGGCAAGTGGCCGAAGCTCTTCCACGTCACGGCAAACTTCGTCTACGTCCGGCTGCACGGCGACATCAAGATCTATACGAGCGGTTATTCCGACGGCGCGCTTTCGAGCTGGGCGCGCCGCATCCGCGGCTGGGACCGCGACGGCCGCGACGTCTACGTCTACTTCGACAACGACGTGAAGGTGCGGGCGCCGTTCGACGCGCTCAACCTGATGAAGAAGCTGCGGCTAAGCTGGTCGGCGTCGCGCATGGCGCCACTGCCGTTGCACGCTGCCGGAACGCGCGTGCCGCGGGTGAAGTTCGCGTACGGACCGCGTGTCACAGGCGGGAATCCGATGTGGGACCTCGGCCGGGACGCGCTGACCTGATAGCATCGTCGCTTGCCGAAGCACGTCGTGATCGCCGGCGGTGGCCCCGCCGGCATGATGCTGGGACTTCTGCTCGCGCGCGCCGGGCTGCGCGCCACGGTGCTCGAGAAGCACCGGGACTTCCTGCGCGACTTTCGCGGCGACACGATCCACCCCTCGACGCTCGAAGTGCTGCATGAGCTGGGTCTCGCCGAGGCCTTCCTCCGGCTGCCACACCAGGAAGTACGCGAACTCAGCGCGCAGTTCGGGAATGAGAGACTGAAGTTCGTCGACTTCCGCGGCGTACGCGCCCGCTATCCCTTCATCGCGATGATCCCGCAGTGGGACTTTCTCGATTTCCTCGCGCGCGAGGCCAGGGCCTATGCCGGGTCCGAGGTACGCATGGCCTGCGAGGCCTTGGACCTCCTCTTTTCTGGAGAAAGAGTCATCGGAGTAAGGACGTCGCAAGGCGACATCGAGGCCGACCTCGTCGTCGCCGCCGACGGCCGGCACTCGCGGCTGCGCGAGAAGGCCGGCCTGCCGGCGATCGACCTGGGCGCACCGATCGACGCGCTCTGGTTTCGCGTTTCGCGCCGGCCGGACGATCCGCCCGACACCATGGCGCGCTTCGATCGCGGCAGCATCCTCGTGATGCTCAACCGCGGCGACTACTGGCAGTGTGCGTTCGTGATCGCCAAAGGCGGCTTCGACGCGCTCAAGCTGCGCGGCCTGGACTCCTTCCGCGCCACGCTCGCCCGGCTGATGCCGTTCGCCGAGGGCCGCTTGGGCGAGATCGGGTCGTGGGACGACGTGAAGCTCCTCACGGTGCAGGTGAACCGCCTCCGGAAGTGGCATCGCGAAGGACTGCTTTGCATCGGCGATGCCGCGCATGCGATGTCGCCGGTCGGCGGCGTCGGCATCAATCTCGCCATCCAGGACGCCGTGGCGGCAGCGAACATCCTCTGGCGAGGCGATTTCTCGCTTCCCCGCCTGGAAGCCGTGCAGGCGCGCCGCCAGTTTCCGACCGCCGTCACGCAGCGCCTGCAGGTGCTGGTGCAGGACCGCGTCCTCAGCCGCGTCCTCGATCCCCGGGGCGAGCCCGTCCGCCCGCCGTTGCCGCTCCGACTCGTTACGCGGCTCGCGTACGCGCGCCGCATCCCGGCGCGCCTCGTCGGCGTCGGCGTGCGCCCCGAGCACGTACGCTCACCGGTTGCTGCCTGAGACGATCCTGAACTCGTAGAGGCGGCACTCCAGCGAGCCGTTCCAGAGCGGCGTGCGCCGCGACGGCTGCAGGCGGATGAGCTTCGGCAGGCGCAGGTCGGCCGTGAGAATGAAGCAGCGCCAGCCGGCGTAATGCTTCTTGAGGTGGTTGCCCAGGAGCGGATAGAAGCGCGCGAGCTCTTCCTCGCTTCCCATGCGCTCGCCGTACGGCGGATTCATCACCATGACCCCGGCCGGCGCCGGCGGCGTGCGCTCCAGCACGTCGGCCTGCTCGAGCGAAACCCAGCGCTCCACGCCTGCGGCGGCAAGGTTGCGCCGCGCGGCCTTCAGCGCCTCCGGGTCGTTGTCGCTTCCATAGAGCGTCGGGCTTTGCTCCTTCGAGCGATCCTCGTTGCGTACCTTCTCCCAAAGCGAAGCGTCGAACGCCTTCAGCTTCTCGAAGCCGAAGGACCGCTTCGCGCCCGGGGCACGGCCGCGCGCCAGCGCCGCTCCCTCGACGAGGAAAGTACCGCCGCCGCACATCGGGTCGAGCAGCGGCTCGCCCGGCTGCCAGCCGGTCAGCATGACGATGCCTGCCGCGAGGTTCTCGCGCAGGGGCGCCTCGCCCTGCTCGGCGCGCCAGCCGCGCTTGAAGAGCGGCTCCCCGGAGGTGTCGAGGTAGAGCACGCCCTTGTCCTGCTCGAGGAAGGCGTGGACCCGCACGTCGGGCGCGGCGCGATCCACGTCGGGCCGCCGGCCGAGCGCGTCGCGAAAGCGGTCGCAGACGGCGTCCTTGATCTTCAGCGTCGCGAATTCCAGGCTCTTCAGCGGGCTCTTCTGCGCCGTGACGTTGACGCGGAGCGTGCGCTCCACGGCGAAGTGGCGCAGCCAGTCGATGCGCTTGGCCGCCGCATACAGGTCGTTCTCGCTGCGGTAGCCGAAGTCCGCCACGCGCCAGAGGATGCGCGAGGCGGTGCGAGACCACAGGTTCGCGCGATAGCACGCCGCCCAGTCTCCCTCGAACGCTACGCCGCCCGGGACGGCCGTCGCGCTCCGCCCGGACAGCGACTCGATCTCCTGGGCGAGCAGCGCCTCGAGGCCGCGCGGCGCGCTCGCGAAGAAACGCTCAGAACGGCTTGACGACAACCAGCACCACGATGGCAAGGAGAAGGACCACCGGAACCTCGTTGAACCATCGGTACCAGACGTGGCCGCGCCGGTTGCGATCGCCCGCGAAATCGCGCACGAGCTTGACGCACCACGCGTGGTACGCGAGGAGCAGCAGCACGAGGAAGAGCTTGGCGTGCAGCCACGCGCCCGCGCCGCGGAACCAGCCGAGCCACAGCCAGGCGCCGAAGAAGACCGCGAGCACGGCCCCGGGCGTCAT
>JBLNDP010000063.1:0-4148 GCA_050261755.1 Clostridia bacterium | reverse complement strand
CGCTGAACGGCGTCTTCCAGAACGGCCCGAACTCCGGCAAGGACGTGTTCATGCCGATCGACTGGATCATCGGCGGCAAGGACTACGCGGGCAAGGGCTGGATGATGCTCATGAACTGCCTTGCCGCGGGCCGCTCGATCTCGCTGCCGGCCTCCTCCGTCGGCGGCGCCCAGGCGCTCGCGCGCGCAACCGGCGCCTATGCCCGCGTGCGCCAGCAGTTCCGCACGCCGATCGGCAAGCTGGAGGGCATCGAGGAAGCGCTTGGCCGCATCGCCGCCAACGCCTATGCGATGGAAGCCACTCGCGTCATGACCGCGGGTGCCGTGGACGCCGGCGAGAAGCCGTCGGTCGTCTCGGCGATCGCCAAGTACCACATGACGGAGCGCGCGCGCCAGTGCGTGAACGACTCCATGGACATCCATGGCGGCAAGGGCATCTGCCTCGGGCCGAACAACTGGGTCGGGCGCGGCTACCAGGTGCTGCCGGTCGGCATTACCGTCGAGGGCGCGAACATCCTCACGCGCACGCTGATCATCTTCGGCCAGGGCGCGATCCGCTGCCATCCGTACGTGCTGCGCGAGATGCGCGCCGCCAAGGAAATGAAGGGCGCCGAGGCGTCGGTGGAGTTCGACGACGCGCTCACCTCGCACATCGGCCACACCTTCTCCAATGGCGTGCGCACGCTCGTGTATGGGCTGACGAAGGCGGCCTTTGCGCCGGTCCCGCGCAATGCCGCCGATGAGACCAGGCATTACTACCGCCATGTTTCGCGCCTGTCCGCCGCGTTCGCTTTCCTCGCCGACGTGTCGATGCTCGCCATGGGCGGCGCGCTCAAGCGCAAGGAAAAGATCTCCGGGCGCCTGGGCGACGTGCTGTCGATGATGTACCTCGCCTCGGCGACCCTCAAGCGCTACGAGGACGACGGCCGCCTGCGCGAGGACCTGCCGCTCGTGCGCTGGGCCGTGCGCGACATGCTCTACGACGCGCAGCAGGCGATCGACCAGGTGCTCTCGAACTTCCCGGTGAAGGCGCTGGCGAGCTTCATGCGCTGGACGATCTTCCCCACCGGCATGACGTTCCGTCCGCCGCTCGACGCGCGCAACCGCGAATGCGCGAAGCTCGTCCTCGAGCCGGGCGCCGCGCGCGACCGCCTCACCCGGAGCATCTTCGTCTCGAAGAACCAGGACCCGACTGGCCTGCTCGAGCAGGCGTTCCTCGCCGCGGTCAGCTGCGAGCCGATCGAGAAGAAGCTGCGCGAGGCCGTGCGCGCCGGCCACCTGCAGACCGGCCCCATGGTCGACGTCGTGCTTTTGGCCAGAGAGAAGAACATCCTGTCCGGCGAGGAGTGCGCGCAGTGGCAGCGCAAGGAAGCGCTGCGCAAGAACGTCATCAAGGTCGACGACTTCCCGCAGGACTTCGGCCGCGCCGAGGCCGTGGAGAAGCTCGCCGGCGAGACCGTCAAGGCAAAGGCCGCGTAATGCCCTATTCCCAGCCCATCTACGTCGTGGACGGCGCCCGCACGCCGTTCCTCAAATCGAAGAACCGCCCGGGGCCGTTCGCGGCCTCGGACCTCGCCACGCAGGCCGGCCGCACGCTGCTCGTGCGGCAGAAGTTCGCGCCGACGGACCTCGACGAGGTCATCCTCGGTTGCGCCGCGCCGTCGGTCGACGAAGTGAACATCGGCCGCGTCGCCGCCCTTCGCATGGGCTGCGGCGAGAAGGTCCCGGCGTGGACGGTGATGCGCAACTGCGCCTCCGGCATGCAGGCGATCGACTCCGGCATCAACAACATCCTCGCCGGCCGCTCGAGCCTCGTCCTCGCCGGCGGCGTCGACGCGCTTTCCCGCGCGCCGCTCCTCTACAACGACAAGATGGTTCTTTGGTTTTCCGACTTGGCGGCCACAAGAAGCACCGGACAACGGCTTGCAGCGTTTGGAAAACTCCCCGTCAGGGCCCTACTGGCCCCTGTTATCGGCATCATGAAGGGCCTGACCGACCCGATGGTGGGCCTGCTGATGGGACAGACGGCGGAGAACCTCGCGCACCGCTTCGGCATTACGCGCGAGCAGATGGACGCCTTCTCGGTCCGCAGCCACCAGAGAGTCGCGGCCGCGCAGGACGCAGGAACGCTTGCGCCGGGCAGCGGCGAGGTCGAGGCGCTCTACGAGAACGACGGCAGCGCGCACCTCCTCGACGACGGCGTGCGCCGGGACGCGTCGATGCAGGGACTCGCCAAGCTGAAGCCCTTTTTCGACCGCAAGTACGGCAACGTCACGCCCGGCAACAGCTCCCAGATCACGGATGGGGCGGCATGGCTCGTACTTGCCTCCGAATCCGCCGTTCAAAAATATGGTTTAAGCCCGATTGGGAGAATCATCGACAGCCAGTGGGCCGGCCTCGACCCGGCGCAGATGGGCCTGGGTCCCGTGCACGCGGCGACGCCGATCCTCAAGCGGCATAACCTCGGCCTGAACGACCTGGACTACTGGGAAATCAACGAAGCATTCGCGGCGCAGGTGCTGGGTTGCCTCGCGGCGTGGAAGGACGAGAAGTACTGCAGGGAGCAGCTGGGCCTCGATGGCGCCCTGGGCGCCTTGAACGAAGAAAAGCTCAATGCCGATGGCGGCGCCATTGCGCTAGGCCACCCGGTCGGCGCCTCGGGCGCGCGGATCGTCCTGCACCTGCTCAGGCGATTGAAGAAAGACGGCAAGAAGAAGGGCATGGCCTCGATCTGCATCGGCGGCGGCCTGGGCGGCGCGATGCTGGTCGAAGCACTCTAAGGGGGGAACATGGAACGCGCCGACACGAAGGCGATGCTCAAGCATTGGCGCTGGGAGACCGATCGCCAGGGCCTTGCCTGGCTCACCTTCGACAAGCAGGGCGAGTCCGCCAACACGTTCTCGCGCGAAGCGCTCAACGAGCTTTCCGTTGCGCTCGACGAGATCCAGGCCTCGAAACCGAAGGGCTTGATCATCCGTTCCGCGAAGGACAGCTTCATCGGCGGCGCCGACATCCAGGAGTTCGCCAACTTCAAGGGGCCCGACGACGCCATCGCCTTCACGAAGCTCGGCTGGGACACCTTCCAGAAGCTGCACGACCTGCCCTTCCCCACGACGGCGATGGTGAACGGCTTCTGCATGGGCGGCGGCATGGAGATGAGCCTCGCCTGCCGCTACATCGTGGCGCTGGACGATCCGAAGACGCGCTTCGCGCAGCCGGAGGTGATGGTCGGCGTGATTCCCGCCTGGCACGCGATGCAGTGGCTGCCCGAACGGGTGGGCCCCGCCGCGGCGCTGGACCTCCTGCTGACCGGAAAGACAATCGATGCGAAGCGGGCGAAGCGCATGGGACTCGCCGACCAGGCGGTGCCCCTGCGGATCTTCGAGAACACGGCGCGCATGGTCACGCTCGAGGCGCCTGCGCGGAAACCGTTGTCTTTCATGAACCGGTTGATGCTCGGACCGCTGAAGGGCGTCGTCGTCTCGCAGGCCCGCAAGCAGGTGGCGAAGAAGGCGAAGCGCGAGCACTACCCGGTGCCCTACGCGATCCTCGACATCTGGCAGAACTTCGGCGGCAATGCGCTCGCCGTGCCGGCCCAGCATCCGTCCTCCATCCAGAACCTCATCAACCACCCGACGGGGCGCAACCTGGTGCGCATCTTCTTCCTCCAGGAGCGCCTGAAGGGGCTGGGCAAGGGCACCGACTTCAAGGCGCGCCACGTGCACGTCGTCGGCGCCGGAGTGATGGGCGGCGACATCGCCGCGGTGTGCGCGATGCGCGGGCTGACGGTGACGCTGCAGGACACGGCGCCGGAGAAGATCGCGCCGGCGATCAAGCGCTCGGCCGAGCTCTTCAAGCGGCGCCTACGAGACAAGCGGCGCGAGCGCGATGCGATGGATCGGCTGATCCCGGACGTGTCCGGCAGCGGCGCGGCACGCGCCGACGTGATCATCGAGGCCATCTTCGAGAACCTCGAAGCCAAGCGCAGCCTGTTCGCCTCCCTGGAGAAGATCGCCAAGCCGGAAGCGATACTCGCCACCAACACGTCGAGCCTCAAGCTCGCCGACATCGCCACGGCGCTGAAGGACCCTTCGCGCCTGGTAGGCATCCACTTCTTCAACCCGGTTCCCCTCCTTCAGCTCGTGGAAG
>JBLNDP010000062.1:0-23182 GCA_050261755.1 Clostridia bacterium | reverse complement strand
CGGATCTGGTTGATGAAGATCACCAGCGTGTTGGTGCGCTTGATGTTGCCGGTGAGCTTGCGCAACGCCTGGCTCATCAGGCGCGCCTGCAGGCCGGGCAGCTGGTCGCCCATCTCGCCCTCGATCTCCGCCTTCGGCACCAGCGCGGCGACCGAATCGATGACGATGACGTCGACCGAGCCCGAGCGCACCAGCATGTCGGCGATCTCGAGCGCCTGCTCGCCGGTGTCCGGCTGGCTGATCAGCAGGTCCTCGGTCTTGACGCCGAGCTTCTTGGCGTAGGTGATGTCGAGCGCGTTCTCCGCGTCGATGAAGGCGGCGGTGCCGCCGGCCTTCTGCATCTCGGCCACCACCTGCAGCGTGAGCGTGGTCTTGCCGGAAGACTCCGGGCCGTAGATCTCGACCACCCGGCCGCGCGGCAGGCCGCCGACGCCGAGCGCGAGGTCGAGGCCGAGGGAGCCGGTGGACACCACCTCGATGTCCTTGATGGCCTCGGCATCCATTTTCATGATCGAGCCCTTGCCGAACTGCTTCTCGATCTGGGAAAGCGCGGCGGCTAATGCCTTAGACTTGTTGTCATCCATTTGCTGTGATCCTCTTCAGTCTTTTGTTATTGGCATCTACGGCAGCTCAAGCTGGGCCAACACCGGATACTGTATAAACGCTCAGTATTCTGCGGCGGTTGACCGGCGCCTGTCAAACACCTCGAAATTCCTTAGGAGACAAGAAGATGGCGAAAGTCGCGTTCCTTGGCCTGGGCGTCATGGGCTATCCGATGGCCGGCCACCTGCTGAAAAAAGGCGGCCACGAGGTCACCGTCTATAACCGCACCCGTGCCAAGGCCGAGCAGTGGGCGAAGGAGTACGGCGGCAAGCACGCCGGCACGCCGCGCGAGGCGGCGAAGGACTGCGACTTCGTCATGATGTGCGTGGGCAACGACGACGACATCCGCTCCGTGGTTTACGGGGAAAACGGCGCGCTCGCCGGAATGAAGAAGGGCGCCGTCCTGGTCGACCACACCACCGCCTCCGCCATCGTCGCGCGGGAGCTCTATGAGAAGACCAAGGAAAAGGGCGTCGGTTTCGTCGATGCGCCGGTCTCCGGCGGCCAGGCGGGCGCCGTGAACGGCCAGCTCGGCATCATGTGCGGCGGCGACGAGGCGACCTTCGCCAAGGCGAAGCCGGTCATCGACGTCTACGCCAAGATGGCGGCCCTCATCGGCGGCCCGGGCGCTGGCCAGCTCACCAAGATGGTCAACCAGATCTGCATCGCCGGCCTGGTGCAGGGCCTCTCGGAGGCCCTTGCCTTCGCCAAGCGCTCGGGACTGGACGTCGAGAAGGTCATTTCCGTCGTCTCGAAAGGCGCCGCGCAGTCCTGGCAGATGGAGAACCGCTGGAAGCAGATGAACGAGGTGAAGTTCGACGGCTTCGGCTTCGCCGTCGACTGGATGCGCAAGGACCTCGGCATCTGCATGGAAGAGGCGAAGAAGAACGGCGCGCGCCTTCCCGTCACGGCCCTCGTCGACCAGTTCTACGCCCATATCCAGGCGCGCGGCGGCCGCCGCTGGGACACGAGCTCCCTCATGCACCTTCTGATGAAGGACTAGGCTGCCGGGAGCGTGAAGTAGAAGGCGGCGCCACGGCCGGGCTCGCCCTCGGCGCGCACGACGCCGCCATGACGCTCGACGATGCGCCGGACGGTGGCAAGCCCCACGCCGGTGCCCTCGTAGCGCTCGGCGGCATGCAGGCGCTGGAAGGTTTCGAAGAGCCGCCTCGCGTGCTTCATGTCGAAGCCGCAGCCGTTGTCGCGCACGCAGTACTCGACGCCGCCGGCTAGCAGCCGGCGAGAGGAAACCTCCACGAGCGGCGAGTCCGCGTCGCGGCTGAACTTCATCGCGTTGGCGATCAGGTTCTGGACAACCTGGCGCAGCAGCCGGGCATCGCCCGAAGCATCGTGCACCGGGCCGATCGCCACCTGACCGCGATAACGGCACGCCGGGCGCAGTTCCTCAGCCAACTCCGCGGCGATGCGCCCGAGCGGCACAGGCGCGGTGGCGAGGGACGCGCGCCCGGCACGGGAGAATTCGAGGAGGCCGTCAATCATCTCCCCGAGGCGCGACGCGATGCGGCGGATGCGCCGCACGTACTGGCGGCCGGTATCGCCGAGCGCCTCGGCGCATTCCGCCTCGAGCAGCGCGGCAAAGTTGCCGAGGGTGCAGGCGGGAGCGCGCAGGTCATGCGACACCGCGAGGCTGAAGCCGTCGAGGTCGCGGTTGGCCGCCTCGAGCTCGCGTGTTCGCAGGCGCACGCGCTCCTCGAGCCGGTCGTTCAGCTCCCGCACCCGCTCCTCGGCGGCGCGACGCCCGGTGATGTCGCGCACCACGCCCGCCATGCGCACCACGCGCTCGCCCGCCTGCTCCGCGCGCCCGAAGGTCTCGAGCCAGCGCATGCTGCCATCGGGGCGCACCAGGCGCTCTTCGCTGCGCCACGCCGCGAGCCGGCCCTTGAGGCAATCGACGTAAGTGCGCTTCGCGGCGGCGACGTCCTCGGGATGCAGTCTTGCGAGGTAGTCGTCGAAGCGCCCGCTGAAGCCTCCCGGCGGCAGCCCGAGCAGGGCATCCGGATCGCCGAACCACTGCACCCGGTCGGCCCTCACCTCCCAGATCCAGCTCGTCAGGCCCGCCGTGCGGTGCACGAATTCCAGCTGCTCGAGCGGCTCGAAGACGAGTTCACCGGCTCCCATGGCAGCGCGTCCGTGATCCCTCGTTACGTGGCCTGCAGCCAGGCCACGGCCTCGGACTCGAAGCCGAATGCCGCGGTGCGCAGTCCCCGGTTTGACGTCACGGTGAAGAGGAAGGCGTGCGGCTCGATGCATTCCGGGCGCACCACGAAGGCCACCTTCGCGAGGCCGGCGCCGGCGCGCGCGAGGCTCTCGCCGATGCGGTAGCACTCCGCCACGCTCAGCGGGCGCGTGAGGGAAAGGTCCTTGAAGTTGAGGATCATGCTGCGCAGCTCCTCCGCGCATGCAGCGGCCAGCGCGCCGGCGGCGAGCTCGGCGGCCTCCTCCGGAAGGAGGCGACCGTTCGCCGCAAAGCGGCCGCTGCGCTTTTCCCTGTCGATCTGCATGTCGGATGTAAGAGCGGCCGCGATCATAGAAACGGAATAAGCACATGACTGCGCGAAACTCGACAATTGGCCAAAAAAAGGGCGCAGAATGTTCCGGGCGGAACAATTTTTCGGGGAAGCGATGGAGCGGAGAACCGACTTCGTTCGCATTCGCGCCGCAATCGCGGCGAGCATCCATTTCCGCGAAATCGCGCCGGCAGACCTTGATCGCATCGCCGCCCTCGGGCGCATCCGCTCGCTGAAGGACGGCCAGGCGGCGCCGCCCGATGGCGGCCACGGACGCCACTTCTTCATCGTCGTGGAGGGCTGCATCCGCCTCAGCTCGCCGGGCCGCAGCGGCCGCGAGTTCGTCTATGCGCTCCTCGGGCCCGGCAGCTTCTACGGCCTCGGCAACGTCATCCGCGGCATCGACACGCGCGCCGAGGCGCGCGCCTCGGGCGCGACCGAGCTCGCGGCCATGGACGGCGCCGCGTTCCTCAAGCTGCTCGACGAGACGCCGCACCTCTGGCAGGCCGTCGCGGTGCTCCTGCATCGCCGCCTCACGCACGCGATGTGGGCCATCCGCGACAACAGCATTGCGCCATTGAAGGAACGGCTCGTGCGCCGGCTGCTCGCCCTCGCCGCGGGCAGCGGAGCGCACTTGCGCTCGGGCGAGGAAGTGAGCCTGCGGCTCAGCCAGAGCGACCTTGGCCGCATGCTCGGCACCAGCCGCTCTCGCATCAACGGCATCGTCAAGCGCCTCGAGCACGACGGGCTCGTCCGCGTCGGCTACCGCACCATCGCCCTCACCAATCCGGCGGCGCTCTACAAGCTCGCCGGTAGCGACGTCTTCACTTTCTAGGCGCGCCTCGCCTATGCCAGGGGCTTGAGCCCGCCCAGCAGCGTGGGTACAAGCTCGCTCACCGTCGGATGGATGTGCATCGCGCGCGCGATGGTCGTGTAGGGCTTCTTCGCGTACATCACGTCGAGCAGCGAATGGATGACCTCGTCGCCGCTCAGGCCCAGGATCGCGGCGCCGAGGAGCTCGTTCGACTGCCCATCGACCAGGACCTTCATGAAGCCCTGCATCTCGCCCGCCTCGCGCGCGCGGCCGACGCGGCTCATCGGCATCTTCGCCGCGAGGATGGGACGGCCGCTCTTGCGCGCCTCCGCCTCGTTCATGCCCACGCGCCCGAGCGGCGGGTCGATGAACAGCGCATAAGCCAGGATGCGGTCCGAGATGCGGCGCGAGTCGCCGTCGAAAAGGTTGGCGGCGACGACCTCGTAGTCGTTGTAGGCGGTATGGGTAAACGCGCCCTTGCCGTTGCAGTCGCCCAGCGCCCAGACGCCGTCGGCAGTCGTGCGGCACTGGTCGTCCACCTGGATGTAGCCGCGCTCGTCGGTCTTGATGGCCGTCTTTTCGAGGCCCAGGTCGTCCGTGTTCGGCTTGCGGCCGACGGCGACGAGCAGGTGGCTGCCCTCGGCGATCGGCTCGCCGCCCTTGCACTGCATCTCGACGGCGATGCGCTCGCCCTTCTTCGTGAGCGCCATGCATTCCGCCCCTGTGCGGATCTTCACGCCGTCGCGCTCGAGGATGTCGCGGATGCCGGCGGCGACGTCGTCGTCCTCCCGCGGCAGCAGCTTGTCGGCGCGCTCGATCACGGTGACCTCGGCGCCGAAGCGGCGGTAGCAGTGCGCGAACTCGAGCCCGATGTAGCTGCCCCCGACGATGAGCAGGTGCTCGGGCACGCGGTCGACGTCCATCATCGAGGCATTGGTCAGCACCGGCACCTCGCGGATGCCCGGCATGTCGGGCACCAGGGCGCGGCCGCCGACGTTGATGAAGATCCTCGTCGCCTCGAGGGTTCTTCCGCCCACTGAGACGGCATGCGAAGCAGAGAAGCGCGCGTGGCCGTGGATCAGCTCCACATGCTTCATCCCGCCGATCCACTTCCCGAGGCCCTCGCTCGAATGTTGCACCACCGCGTCCTTGCGCCGCTTCACGGCCGGCATGTCGATCTTGAAGCCGTCGATCGAGAAGCCGTAGTCGCCTCCGCGGCGCGCCATGTTCGCGGCGCGCGCGCTGGCGATGAGCGTCTTCGTGGGGATGCAGCCGACGTTCACGCAGGTGCCGCCGAGACGATCGCGCTCGATGAGCGCGGTCTTCAGGCCTTCCTTGTCCAGCCGGGCGCACAGCGCCGGCGCCGCCTGCCCGGTGCCGATCACGATCGCGTCGAAGCGTTCCGCCATGCGTCCTCCTAGTGGCCCAGCTCGCGCAGGACCCGGCCCATCACCGGCGCGACGCGCCTGAGCTCGGCGCGGTGCAGCGAGGCGAGGCGCGCGAGCACGCGCCGCCCCTTGGTCGTGATGCGCAGGCACACCTTACGCCGGTCCCCGGCGACGGGGCGGCGCCTCACCAAGCCCTGCTCCGCGAGGCGATCGACGAGCCCCACGGCGCTGTTGTGCTTGATGAAGAGCTGGCGGGCGAGGTCGTTGATCGTCGGCGGCCGCTCGTCGCCGCTCGCCCTCACGGCGAGGAGAGCCTGGTACTGCTGGCTGCTCAGGCCCATGCGGCCCGCCTCCGCGTCGCTGAAGTGCAGGAAGTTTCTCAGCGCCGCGCGGAAGGCGGCGAGCCGGACGTATTGGGTGGTCGGCAGGGGCATTAGGGTTTACTCCTAGGGCGGGTTTTGCCTAGGTACGGGCATATATCGCACTACGATAGATTCGACCTGTCGCGCGTCGCCGCGTCAACCCTACGAGGAGGAACCCATGAAACGAGACGGAAATCCATTTTTCGCGCGCCGGCGCGACTTCATCCGCACTGGCCTCGGCGTCGCCGGCGGCCTGGCGCTGCCCGGCTACGTCGCGCAGGCCTTCGCGCAGCAGCAATCGCCGATCGGCACCTGGCCGGCGGGCGTGCAGGGCAAGGAGGTGTACATCGGCGCCGCGGTGCCGCGCACCGGCACCTACGCGGAGCAAGGCGAGGACGAGCTCAAGGGCTGGCAGCTCGCCGTGGACCACCTCAACTCCGGCAACGAGCTGATGCGCAAGATCTCGCCCAAGACCAAGAAGGGCGTGCTCGGCAAGGAGGTGAAGCTCGTGGTCGCCGACTCGGCCGCCAAGCCGAACGACGCGGTGCAGGCCGAGCAGCGCTTCATCACCGACAACAAGATCATGCTCATGACCGGGTCGACCTCGAGCGCGGTCGCGGTGGCGCTGAACAAGCTCGCCCAGCGCGAGAAGGTCCTGTACACCGCCGGCATCTCCGGCTCGAACGACACCACCGGCAAGGACTGCGTGCGCTACGGCTTCCGCCAGAACTTCTACGGCGAGACGGCGGCGAACGCCATCGGCCCGGTGCTGCTGAAGGCGTACGGCAAGGGCAAGAAGGCGGCCTTCATGACGCCCGACTACACCTACGGCCACACCGTCACCAAGTCGGTGAACGAGTACCTCTCGCAGAACGGCGGCTGGACGATGGTGACGAACCAGGTCTCGCCGCTCGGCGCCACCGACTTCAGCTCCTACCTCACCAACATCGCCAACTCCGGCGCCGAAGTGCTGGTGAACGTGAACTGGGGCCGCGACGCGGTGCTCTCGACCCAGCAGGCGAAGCAGTTCGGGCTGCTGCCGAAGATGAAGCTGGTCATCCCCTACCAGATCCCGTTCCTCGCCAAGAACGTGGGCGCCGAGCTCACCGAGGGCGTCTACGCCGCCACCGACTTCTGGTGGACGCTGGAGGACAAGTTCCCGCTCGCCAAGATGTTCGTGAACGACTTCCGCAAGAAGTACGGCTACAACCCCGAATGGGGCGCGGAGAATGCGTACATGTCGTTCGCCATGTGGGCCGACGCGGTGGAGAACGCCGGCACGTTCTACCCGCCGGACGTCATCAAGTCCTACGAGGCCGGCCGCAAGCTGCAGTCGATGGTCGGCGAGGTGTATATCCGCAAGGAAGACCACCAGCTCGTTCGCCCGGTGATCATCGTGCGCGGCAAGGCCCCGAAGGCCATGCGCAACAAGGAGGACTTCTGGGAGGTCACGGAGGTCGTCCCCGGCGCGCCGCTCATGCAGAAACCCGACGCGTTCGGCTGCAAGCTCGGCGACTACACCTGAGCACTCGCGTATGACGTCGTCCCCGCGCAAGCGGGGACGACGCTCGCTGCATGATCTCCTGGGCTAACTTCGGTTCGCAGCTGTTCAACGGGCTCGCGCTGGGCGCGCTGCTGGCGCTCATCGCCTCGGGCCTGACGATCATCTACGGCACCCTGGGCGTGCTGAATCTCGCCCACGGCGCCATGTTCATGCTCGGCGGCTACGCAGGCTACGTCGCGTGGCAGGCGACGGGCTCCTTCGTCGCCGGCGCCGCCGCGGGAACGCTGGCGCTGGGCGTGCTCGGCATCGTGCTCGAGCGCGTCATCATCCGCTACTTCTACGCGCGGCCGCACGAGGACCAGCTCCTCGTGACGTTCGGCCTCTCGATCGTGTTCGTCGAGGCGGTGCGCTGGTTCTTCTCCAGCGACTCGAAGAGCGTGCAGGCGCCGCAGATCTTCTCCGGCATCACCAATCTCGGCTTCATGTTCTATCCCACCTACCGCCTGGCGGTGGTCGGCATCTGCGCGATCGCCCTGGGCGGCCTGTTCATCGTCCTTTACCGCACGCGCCTCGGCATGATCGTGCGCGCCGGCATCGAGGACGCCGTCATGGTGGACTCCCTCGGCATCAACGTCGACCGGGTGTTCATGGTCGTGTTCGGCATCGGCGCCATGGCCGCGGGCTTCGCCGGCTTCATCAACTCGCCGATCGTCTCGCTGGCCCCGGACGTGGGCGAGCAGATCCTCGTGCAGACCTTCGTCGTGGTGGTGATCGGCGGCGTGGGCTCCTTCCCGGGCGCCGTGCTGGGCGGCCTGATCGCCGGCGAGATCATCAGCCTCACCTCGATGGTGAATCCCGCCTACGCGTACGTGATGCTCTTCGCCGTGATGACCGTCGTGCTCATGGTCCGACCGCACGGCCTGCTCGGCAAGCCCGGCCGCGAATGAACGCCGACCGGATCTACGCCCCTCGACGCCCGCTGCTCGTCGAGGCGATCACCGCGGTCGCGCTCATCGCCGCGCCCTTCGTCCTCGGCTGGTTCGACGCCGCGCCGAATACCGTCAACCGCATCCTCGTCTGGGGCCTTTTCGGGGTCGGCTTCGACATCCTGTTCGGCTACACGGGGCTCCTCTCCTTCGGCCAGTCGGCGCTCTACGGCACCGGAGGCATGGTGGCCGCCTACCTGCTGACCCGCGCCGGCTTCCCGCACGTCATCACCGCGCTCGTCATCGGCACCATCGCGGCGGCCGCGGTGGGCTACCTCGTCGGCCTGATCGCGCTCAAGCGCACCGGCATCTACTTCGCGATGATCACCATCGCCATCGCCGAGGTGTTCTTCTTCGTCGAGTTCAACCCGCTTTCGGATTGGACCGGCGGCGAGAACGGCCTGCCGGGCGTGCCGACGCCGGTCGTGAACCTCGGCTTCACGACCCTCCACTTCACGACCGGCTGGGCGCTCTACCCCTTCCTTGCCTTCTGCTACTTCCTCGGCATCGTGATCGCGCTGCGCATCGTGCGCTCGCCGGTCGGCGCC
This sequence comes from Clostridia bacterium, assembly GCA_050261755.1. Lineage (GTDB taxonomy): Bacteria > Pseudomonadota > Gammaproteobacteria > Burkholderiales > SG8-39 > SCGC-AG-212-J23. Next base: position 14,449 of record JBLNDP010000062.1, on the reverse strand, counting down.
GTGCTGCGCGCCGTGCGCGAGAACCCCCTGCGCGCGGCGGCCGTCGGGCACAGCGTCCACGGCTACAAGCTCACGGCCTTCGTCATCGCGGCCGGCTACGCCGGCCTTGCCGGCGGCCTGCTCGGGATGATGCAGGGCTTCATGCCGCCCGACGCGTTCATGTTCGACACGTCGGGCCAGCTCGTCATGCAGACGGCGATCGGCGGCCGCGGCACGCTGTTCGGCCCGCTCGTCGGCGCCTCGGTTTGGCTCTTCCTGCAGGACTTCCTGCAGGCGACGCTGAAGCTCGGCGCGACGTGGAAGCTCGTCCTGGGCCTCGTCTTCGTCCTGCTCGTCTGTTTCCTGCGCCAGGGAATCATCGGCGGCCTGCGCGACCTGTCGCGCCGGTTCTTCGGGACGAAGTCATCGCCTGCAGGCGCGCGGCCCGCGCGGGCGGACACTGCGGCGCCGCTGCCGCCGCGCCGGCGCGCGACCGGAAGCCATGCCGGCCCGATCCTCGAGGCGCGCGGCCTCACCAAGCACTACGGCGGCATCTTCGCCAACGAGAACATCGACTTCAGCGTCGCGCACGGCGAGCTGCGCGGCATCATCGGGCCCAATGGCGCCGGCAAGAGCACGTTCTTCAAGATGCTCACCTGCGAGGTGCCGCCGACCTCCGGCCGCATCGTCTTCGAGGGACGCGACATCACCAACATGAGCGTCACCGACGTCTGCCAGCTCGGGCTCACCAAGAGCTACCAGGTGAACCAGCTCTTCAACCGCCTCACGGTGCGCGAGAACGTCGCGATCGCCGCGCTGGCGGAGGTGCGCGGGAAGTTCCGGCTCGACTTCCTGCGCAGCCTGCGCCATATCAAGGGACTCGACGCGCAAGTCGAGCACACGCTCGGGCTCGTCAACCTCACGGCGCGCACCGACACGCCGGTCTCCGAGCTGGCCTATGGAGAGAAGCGAAGATTGGAAGTCGGCCTTGCCCTCGCCTCCTCGCCCAGCCTGCTGCTCCTGGACGAGCCGCTCGCCGGCATGAGCCCGCAGGAGCGCCGGGAGACCGTCGCGCTGCTGCGCTCCATCGCGCGCGGCCGCACGATGATCATCATCGACCACGACATGGAGTCGCTCTTCGAGCTGGTCGGGCGGGTGACGGTGCTGCAGGAGGGCCGCGTCCTCGCCGAAGGCACGCCCGAGGAGATCAAGGGCAGCCGCGAGGTGCAGGACGCGTACCTCGGCGGCGTGGAGGACCTCGCCGCATGAGCCTCCTGCAGGTCGAAGGGCTGAACAGCTACTACGGGGACTCGCACATCCTGTTCGACGTCTCGCTGCGCGTGGAGAAGAACGAGGTCGTCGCCCTCCTCGGGCGCAACGGCGCTGGCAAGAGCACGACGCTGAAGAGCCTCATGGGTGTCGTCACGCCGCGCAGCGGCTCGGTGCGCCTCGACGGCGAGGACCTCGCCGGCCGCAAGAGCCACTCGATCGCGCGCGCCGGCATGCAGCTCGTGCACGAAGAGCGGCGCATCTTCGGCAGCCTGGACGTGGAGGAAAACCTCGTGCTCGCGGGGCTTTCCGCCGGCAAGCGCTGGCCGCTCGAGCGGATCTACGAGCTCTTCCCGCGGCTCAAGGAGCGCCGGCGCAGCCGCGGCACCGACCTCTCCGGCGGCGAGCAGCAGATGCTCGCGATCGGCCGGGCGCTGATCCGCGACCCGAAGATCGTGCTGCTGGACGAGCCCTTCGAGGGCCTTGCGCCGCTCATCGTGCGCGAGCTGGTGCGCGTGTGCCGCGATCTCGCCGCCGCCGGCCAGACCATCGTCCTGGTCGAGCAGAACCTCGCGGCAACGCTCGCGCTCGCGCAGCGCGTCTACATCATCAGCAACGGCCACATCGCCCACGAGGGGCCGGCGGAAGAGCTGCGGGCGCAGCCCGCGCTGCTGCAGCGCTACCTCGGCGTCTGAGCCCCGGGCTCCGGCTCGCGCCGCAGCCGCCAGGTCGCCACGGGGCCGAGCAGCGCGCCGAGGCCGAGCGTCGTCCAGGCGATTCCCCAGCCCAGCACGCCGCTCCCGGACCTGCCGCCGAAAAGATCGAGCGCCCAGCCGAACACGACGGGGCTCACCACGCCGGCGCCGAAGCCGATGACCGAGCGGATGGCGTAGGCGACGCCGAGGTAATGCGGCGGCACGCTTTCGGCGAGCACGGTGGAGTGCGTGGCCGAGTCGGCGATGCCGGCGAAGTTGTAGAGGCAGGCGATGGCCACGAGGAGCCACAGCGGCGCCGCGAGCAGCCAGCCGATCGAGAACGAGATCGCCAGGCTCACGCACGACCAGAGGAGGATCGTCTCCAGGCGGCCCCAGCGATCAGCCATGGTTCCGCCGACGATGGAGCCGCCGATATTCGCCACGTAGGTGAGCGCGGAAAGTGAGAGGCCGACCGCGGCGGACTCCTGCAGGGAGTATCCGTTGAGGACGAGCGCCGCGCTCAGGAACGCCGGGAGCCAGGCCCAAAGCCCCAGCAGCTCCCAGTTGTGGAAGGTGTAGCTCCACACGGAGAGCATGCCGCGCCGGTCGCGCCACACGGCCGGAAGCGCCGCGAGGAGCGATTCGCCCGCGGGTCGCGGGTGTACCCGGTTCTGCGTGTCCTTCAGGGCGAAAAGGGCGGCGAGCCAGGCCAGCGCCGGCAGGAGCGCGACGGCGGCGAGCGCCCCGCGCCAATCGACGAATTTCAGCGCGACGCCGGCGACCGCGAGGCAGAGCGCGTAGCCTGCGCTCGAGCCGGCGATGAGATAGCCCATCGCGCGCCCCCGCCGCTCGCGCTCGACGTGGTCGTTGATGAGCGCGAGCGCCGGCGTATACGTGCCGCCCTGGCACAAGCCCGTCAACGCGTGCAGCCAGAACGCCGACCAGAAGCCGCCGGCGAAGAAAACGAACGCCCAGGGGCTGAGGCAGGCGAGCACGCCCATGCCGAGGTAGGCGCGCTTCGCGCCGAAGCGGTCCATGACGAAGCCGACGATGAAGAGCGAGGTGAGGTAGCCGAGATGAAAGCCCGCCTGGACCAGGCCGGCCTCTCGGCCGCTCAACCCCCAGGCTGCCTGCGTCAGCGGCAGGACGGCGGAGTACGCGACGAACCAGGTGGCCGCGAGCACGCGGCTCGCGCAGAGTCCCGCCAGCCAGCGGGACGTTCCGGGTTCTATGGAAATGCTTTTTCTTGTTGGAGCCGTACCGGGATTCTACGCGGGCCGAAGGGCTTGCCGAGCTTCGCGTCGAACCGCCCGGCGATCGAGGCGCCGCAGAACCGGCACGCGCCCTTCTCGTCGAGCTCGTAGGAATCGATGCGGTACCAGTCGCGGCCGATCACCCGCTTCTCGCACGAGGGACAGTAGGTCGAGCCGCCGGCCGGGTCGTGCACGTTGCCCGTGTAGACGAAGTTGAGGCCGGCCAGCTGCGCAATCTCCCGCGCGCGAGTCAGCGTCGCGGCGGGCGTCGCCGGGACGTCGCCCATCTTCCAGTCGGGATGAAACGCCGTGAAGTGCAGCGGCACGTCCGGGCCGAGGTTCGCGCGGATCCATTTGCATTGGGCGCGCAGCTCCTCGTCGGAGTCGTTCTTGCCGGGAATGAGCAGCGTCGTGATCTCGGTCCACACCTGCGTTTCCTTCACCAGGTAGACGAGCGTATCGAGCACCGGCTGCAGGTGCCCGCCGCAGATCTTCCAGTAGAAGTCGTCCGTGAAGCCCTTCAGGTCGACGTTCGCGGCGTCCATGCGGGCGAAGAACTCGCGGCGCGGCGCCTCGTGGATGTAGCCCGCCGTCACGGCCACCGTCTTCACGCCCTTCGCATGGCAGGCGTCGGCGATGTCCATCGCGTACTCCGCGAAGATCACCGGGTCGTTGTAGGTGAAAGCCACCGACTTGCACCCGAGGCGCAGCGCCGCGGCGGCGATCGTTTCCGGGTCGGCCTCGTCCTGCAGGCGGTCCATCTCCGTGGACTTGGAGATGTCCCAGTTCTGGCAGAACTTGCAGGCCAGGTTGCAGCCGGCCGTGCCGAAGGACAGGATGCTCGAGCCCGGGTAGAAGTGGTTGAGGGGCTTCTTCTCGACCGGATCGACGCAGAAGCCGGAGGAGCGGCCATAGGTCGTGAGGACCATCCGGTCGTTCTCGCGCTTCCTGACGAAGCACAGGCCGCGCTGCCCTTCGTGCAGCCTGCAGTCGCGCGGGCAGAGGTCGCACTGCAGGCGCCCGTCGGCGAGCAGGTGCCACCAGCGTCCCGGGTGGCTCATTCCTTCCATTTTTCCACCCGGTAGCGCGAGACCTGGCACTGGCCGAGCCGCGTGCCAGCCAAGCCAGCTTTCATGAGCAATTCGCCGAAGAAGACCTGCTTGTCCGGTAGCGTTTCCCAGACCTGCGGCAAGAAGGTCGCGCGCCGCCCGCCGCTCTCCAGGATGATGCCGTCGAGGCCCGGCTCGACCTGCCGCAGGAGGTCCGCTTCATCGGCGAAGAGCATCGCCTTCGGCGCGGAAAGCAGCGACACCTCGACGCGCACCTCGCGCCATTCGTCGGGCGTCACCGCGGGGAAGCGCGGATCCCGGAACGCCGCGCCGATGGCATTGCTCGCCACGTCGATGCCGAGCGGCTGCGCGGCCTGAAGGCTGCCGATACAGCCCCGCAGCGAGCCGCCCTTGGTGAGGGTGACGAAGGTCGCGCCCGCCTGGGCGAGCCATGGCGCATCGGCCACCGACAGGCCGCGCGAGAAGAGCTTGCCTTCGATGCTCCCGCGCGCAAGCGGCAGGAGCACCTTGCCCGCCTCGTCGAGCGAGACGGCGCCGCCGGGCTCATAGGCGGCGAAGGAGGAATAGCCCACCACCTGCCCCTTGCCGCCCGCGGTGTCGCCGGAATTGCACGCGGACAGGAGGCGAATTTCCAGGTGCTTGTTTCTCAGGAAGGACAGGAAGCCGTTCAGGCCCGTCGCGCCGCACGCTTCCTCGTGATGGATGTCCGTGGCGAGGCGCGAGATGCGGGCGATCGTATTGGCATCGATGGCCTTCGCCTCGGCGTAGGGGTGGTAATGCGACAGGTCGGTCGAGATGACGATCAGCGTCTCGCGGCCGCCCCAGAGGCGGTCGAGCACTCCAGCCACCTCCTGCACGGTCGCGTCGCCCACCGCGAGCGGCACGAGGGAGAACGAGCCCAGCACCCGCTGGAGGAAAGGCAGCTGCACTTCGATCGAATGCTCCATCGCGTGCGCGGCATCGTTGCGCACGACTTGGGGAAGCCCTTGCGTCTTTTCGGCGAATTCCCGGTCGATGGGAATGCGGCCGAGGGGCGTGTCGAAGAAATCGACGCTCGGCAGGGCGAGGCCGCGCACGGGCACGCGGTGCACCGGGCCAAGGAGCACGACGCGCTTGACGACGCCGCGCGCGGCGGCAAGCTCCTCGTAGGCGCGCGCCGCGACCGGGCCGGAATAGACGTAGCCGGCGTGCGGCACGACCAACGCCTTGGGGAATCCGAGGCGCGGCTGTGGCACGCCGCCTTCGCCTAGGAGCTCGTCGAGCTCGGCAGCGAGGGCCTTCGGGTCGCCAGGATAGAACAGGCCCGCCACGGCGGCGGGTCGAACGGTCGCCATACCCCTATGTATGGCCGCTATGACCCCGAGTCAAGGAGCTTCAGCAGCCCTTCGAGCGCGTGGACCACCGATTGCTTGCGCACGCTTTCGCGATCCCCGGCGAATTGCATGGTCTGGGCGCGCACCGCCGAACCGCTTGCCCAGCCGAAGCACACCATGCCGACCGGCTTCGCCGCCGTGCCCCCGGAAGGCCCGGCGACGCCCGTGACGGAGACCGCCACCGTGGCGCGGCTCGCGCGCAGCGCGCCTTGCGCCATCTCGCGCGCGGTCTCTTCGCTGACCGCCCCATGCTTTTTCAGGGTCAGGGACGAGACATGAAGAAGCTCTTCCTTCGCGTCGTTCGAGTAAGTGACGAAGCCGCGCTCGAACCAGTCGGAGGAGCCGGCGATGGCCGTGACCGCCTGCGCGATCCAGCCTCCCGTGCACGATTCGGCCGTGACCAGCCGCTGGCCGCCCGCCTTGAGCCTTCGCCCGACCTTCTCCGCGAGCGGATACAGGTCGTTCACAGGAAGAGCCTCTTCGCGAGCGCGAGCACGAACAGCGTGTAGCCCGCGGCGAGCAGGTCATCGAACATGACGCCGAAGCCGCCGTGGTAGCGGCGCTCGAACCAGCGGATGGGCGGCGGCTTGGCGATGTCGAAGGCGCGGAAGACCAAGAAGGAGGCCGCCTGCCAGGCAAACGTGCGCGGCACGATTGCGAGCACGAGCAGGAAGGCGACGAACTCGTCCCACACCATGCCGCCGTGGTCCTCCACGCCAAGGTGCTGGCCAGTGAGTCCGCACGCCCAGACCCCCACGAGGAAAAGCACGCCGATGGCGGCCAGCTCGGCGAGCGGCGGATAGGCTCCGCCGAAGAACCAGCCGATCGGCCACGCCAGCAGCGTCCCCGCGGTGCCCGGCGCCCAAGGCGCGAGGCCGGCGCCAAAGCCGAAAGCGATCATGTGCGCGGGGTGCGAAGCGGCGAACTGCGCCGTGGGCTTGAAGACCATCATTGGAAGTGGTCGAACCCGCCCCCGTGCGGCACCGGCCGGCCGTGCTCGTCGACGATCTCGAGTGCCTTGCCCGCGACGATTTCGCCGATCAGCGAGACATCCGGCAACGCGCGCGCTTGTTCCCTTTTCCCCCTGGGAACCGTGAAAAGCAGCTCGTAGTCCTCGCCGCCTGAGAGGACGCAGCGGCGTTCGAGGTCGCTATCGGAAATTTTTTCAAATGAATCATCCTTCGGGACGTCGGCGTACCTCACGACGGCCCCGACGCCGGAGCGCTCGAGGATGTGGGCGAGGTCGCCGGCGAGGCCGTCGGAGAGGTCGATCGCCGCGCTGGCGATGCCGCGCAGCTTCTGCCCCAAGGCCACGCGCGGCTGCGGCTCGTGCAGCCGCTTCGCGGCGCCGGGAAGCTCCGGATGCACCAGCGCGAGCGCGGCGCCGCCCAGGGCGCCCGACACCCAGAGATCATCGCCGGGTCTCGCGCCGGCGCGCGAAAGCGCCTGCCCCTCCGGCACCTCGCCGAGCGCCGTGATGTCGATGACGCGCAGCGGGCCGCGGTTCGTGTCGCCGCCGATCAGCTCCGCGCCATGCGCATCGGCGAGCGCGTACAACCCTTCGCAGAACGCCTCGAGCCACGCCTCGTCCACGAGCGGCAGCGTGACGGAGAGCGTGAACCAGCGCGGCGCGGCGGCGGCCGCGGCGAGATCGGAAAGATTGACCGCCAGGCTCTTGTGGCCGAGCTTGCGAGGGTCGGCGTCGGGAAGGAAGTGCCGACCCTCCATCAGGCCGTCGGTCGTGACGGCCAGCTCGTGGCCCGCCCTCACTCTCACGCGGGCGCAATCGTCGCCGACGCCCTGGGCGGCGCTGCCGCCCACCCGGGTGAAGAAGCGGCGAATGACCTCAGATTCCTTCAGACGGCGCTCTCGCCTTCGCGACCTCTTCGGGCCGCAGCGCCGCGGCGACTTTTTCCAGCACGCCGTTCACGAAGCGGTGCCCTTCGTTGCCGCCGTAGCTCTTGCCGAGCTCGATCGCCTCGTTGATGACCACCTTGAACGGCGTCTGCGGGTGCTGCGAGAGCTCGAAGCTGCCGATGTAGAGGATCGCCCGCTCCACCGGCGAGAGTTTCTCGAAGGCGCGGTCGAGGTGCGGCACGATGAGCGCCTGCAGCTCCGGCGCGCGGTCGCGCACGCCGCGCACGAGCGACTCGGCGAGCTTGCGGTCCGCCGCCTCGAAGCCCTCGATCGCCTTCATCTGGTCCACGGCGTCCGCCTGCGAGAGCTGCCACGCATAAAGCGCCTGCAGGGCGACCTCGCGCGCCTGCCTTTTAGCGTTCTTCACGGCTGCAGCCTCTTCTTCAGGGCCGCCATCTCGAGGGCCGCCCGCACCGCCTCGGCGCCCTTGTCGAGCCGCGCCTTCGCCTGCGCCTCGTCCTCGGTGGTGAGGATGCCGTTGCCCACGGGCAGCCCGAAGTCGAGCGCCACGTCCGTCACGCCGCGCGCCGACTCGTTCGCGACGATGTCGAAGTGGTAGGTGTCGCCGCGGATCACGCAGCCGACCGCGACCAGGGCGTCGAAGCGCCCGGTTTGCGCGAGCCACTGCAGCGCGGAAGGAATCTCGAGGGCGCCGGGCACCGAGACGACCTCGTGCGCGACGCCCTGCTTCTTCGCTTCGGCGGTGGCGCCCGCGAGGAGCTTGCCGGAGATGTCTTCGTTGAACCGGCTGGCGACGATGCCCAGGCGCATGGTCAGCGCTTCTTCGCGCCGGGGTCGAAGCTCGGGCCGCTGTCCGGGCTGAGGTAGCCGGCGACTTCCAGCCCGAAGCCCGCCATGCTGGGCATCTTGCGCGGCGTGGCCATGAGGCGCAAGCGGCCGACGCCCAGGTCGCGCAGGATCTGCGCGCCGATGCCGTACAGGCGGAGGTCGGAGCTTCGTCCGGCCGAGACCGGCTTCCTCGCCTCGTTCGCCGCGACGAGCTGGTGCTCGAGGGCGTCGCCCGGCTGGCTGCAGTTCATGAGCACCATGACGCCGCTCCCCGTCTTCTGGATCGCCTGCAGCGCCTCGCCGACGCTCCACGAATGGGTCGCCGAGCGCGCGTCGAGCAGGTCGAGCACCGACAGCGGCTCATGGACGCGCACGAGCGTTTCCTTGTCCTTCTCTATCTCTCCGAGCGCCAGCGCGAGATGCAGGGAACCGTCCGTCAGGTCGCGGTACGAGACCAGGGAGAACGAGCCCCAGGGCGTCTCGATCGGGCGCTTCGACAGCCGCTCCACCAGCGACTCGTTGCGGCCGCGGTATTCGATCAGGTCGGCGATGGTGCCGATCTTGAGCTGGTGCCGGGCGGCGAACTCGAGCAGGTCCGGCAGGCGCGCCATGCTGCCGTCGTCGCGCATGATCTCGCACAGCACGGCGGCCGGCGTGAGCCCGGCGAGACGGGTCAGGTCGCAGCACGCTTCCGTGTGGCCCGCGCGCACGAGCACGCCGCCCGGCTGGGCGACGATCGGGAAGACGTGGCCCGGCTGGACGATGTCTTCGGGCTTGGCGTGCTGGGAAGAAGCGACCTTGACCGTCAGCGCACGGTCGTGCGCCGAGATGCCGGTGGCGATGCCTTCGGCGGCCTCGATCGAGACGGTGAAGTTCGTGCCGTGCCGGCCGCGGTTCTGCTCGACCATCGGGCGCAGCCCCAGGCGCTCGGCATGCGACTCCGTCAGCGCAAGGCAGACGAGCCCGCGGCCGTGCTTGGCGAGGAAGTTGACCTTGTCGGCGGAGACGAAGTCCGCGGCGAAGATGAGGTCGCCCTCGTTCTCGCGGTCCTCGTCGTCGACGAGGATGACGATCTCGCCGGCGCGGACGGCGGCGATGATCTCGGTGATCGGGCTGATGGCGGCGGTTTCGCGGCGCATCAGCCCATTTTACTGCTTAGTCCTGCGAGCCGGCTTCCGCCGCGCCGCCTTCCTCGCCGCCGGTCAGCTCGCGGATGCGGGCCGACTTGCCGGAGCGCTGGCGCAGGTAGTAGAGCTTCGCGCGCCGCACGTCGCCCTTGCGCTTCACCTCGATGGAGGCGAGGAGCGGCGAATAGGTCTGGAACGTGCGCTCGACGCCCTCTCCCGAGGAGATCTTGCGCACGATGAAGGAGGAGTTGAGGCCGCGGTTGCGCTTGGCGATCACCATGCCCTCGAACGCCTGCGAGCGCTTGCGGTCGCCCTCGACGACGTTCACGTTCACCACCACGGTGTCCCCGGGCGAGAAGTCCGGGATCGTCTTCTTCAGCCGCTTGATTTCTTCCTGCTCGATCTGCTGGATCAGGTTCATGTCCGTCGCTCCGCGTTTCATCTAGCCTTCGTGTTCATGCTGGAACTGCTCCAGCAGCTTTCTTTCCTCTTCCGTCATCTTCCTGGCGGCGACCAGCTCCGGCCGCCGCAGCCAGGTCCTGCCCAGCGCCTGCTTCAGCCGCCAGCGCCGGATGTTCTCGTGGTGCCCCGACATCAGCACCTCGGGCACCTTCGCACCGCCCTCGCCCGCCGGCCACGTTTCCGGCCGCGTGTAATGCGGGTAATCCAGCAGCCCGTCGGCGAACGACTCTTCCACCGCGGACGCCTCGTCGCCCAATGCTCCGGGCAACTGGCGCACCACCGCGTCGATCACCGCCAGCGCCGCCACTTCGCCTCCCGACAGCACGAAATCGCCGATCGAGAGCTCTTCGTCCACGCGCCGCTCGAGCAACCGCTCGTCGACGCCTTCATACCGCCCACACAACAAGGTCACAGAGGAAAGTCTTGAAAATTCCAAAACTCCCTTGTGATCCAGCCTCCTGCCCTGCGGCGAGAGGTACACCACTCGTCCTCCGCCTCCACTGGTTTTCACAGCGTTCAGCGTTCGTTCAAGCGGCTCGGCCAGCATCACCATGCCGGGCCCGCCCCCGAACGGCCGGTCATCGACCGTCCGGTAGTTGTTCGTCGTGAAATCGCGCGGATTCCACGTCTCGAGGCGCCACAAGCCCTTCTGCAGCGCCCGGCTCGTGATGCCGCTTTCGGTCACGGCCCGGAACATCTCCGGGAAAAGCGTCACCACGTCGAAGCGCATCTCAACTTCTCCTGCAGTCGGCGCCCCGCAGTTCAGCCGATGGATTTACCAATCGGCTCCCCACTCCACCGTGACCTGCTTCTTCTGCAGATCCACCTGCTTCACGACCGCCGGGACCCACGGGAGCAACCGCTCCTTCTCGCCCGACAGCTCCATTACATCCTGTGCGCCGTTGGAAAACATCCGCTTCACTTTCCCCAGCGCTTGCCCCTGCTCGTTCACCACCTCGAGGCCGATAAGGTCCGCGTGGTAGTAGTGCCCTTCGCCCGGGTCGACCAGCGTTTCCCGCCGCACCGACACCGGCTCGCCCCTGAGCTTCAGCGCCTCCTCGCGACTGCCGATTCCCGAGAGCGCCGCGACCACCGTGGAGCCGTGGATCCGGGCAACCGCCTTGAAGGGCTTGCCGCCGATCCACCATTCCTTTGCATCGGCCAATCCCTGCGCGGCACCGCCGCCGGGGATCGCCTTCACCCACCCGCGGACGCCGTAGCTGCCGGCGACGCGGCCCATCTCGATCAGGCCGTCAGGCCGCTGCGCAGCCGAATTAAGCTGCCTTCTTCGCAAACTGCTTGACCAGGCGCTGCGCGGTCGGCGTGAGCTGCGCGCCCTTGCCCTGCCAGTGCTTCACGCGCTCCATGTTCACGCGCAGGGTCTCGCGCCCTTCCGGCGCCTTCGGGTCGTAGAACCCGAGCCGCTCGATGAATTTCTTCTGCACGTGCCTGCGCGAGTCCGCCACCACCACGTGGTAGAAGGGCCGCTTGTTGGCGCCGCCTCGCGCCAGTCGAATGACAACCATTGGTTTCCTGCCCCGGCTACGTTGAAAGGAGCGGGATCATACGCAGCTTTTCCATAAAGATAAAGAGAAAACCTGTAACATTGTTACGTCCATGCCCACCATTCGCCTGGAAGCCGACGTCTACGAGGCCCTGAAGAAGCTCGCCGAGCCCTTCACGGACACCCCGAGCTCGGTGATCCGTCGCCTGCTGGAAGCCCACGGGCACTTGGACAAGCTGCCGGAAGACAAGCCCGTCCCGGCCAAGCCCGCCGCCGATCCCGGTCTCGAGCCGACCCCCCAGTCGGTCTACGAAGAAATGCTGCTCCAAGTCCTCGCCGCCGCACCCTTCAACGGCCGCGGCGACAAGCGGTCCGTCACGCTTGCGATCGTCGGGAAGATGCAGAAGCAGAAGCTCCTGCGCCCGGCCGATCTCGAGCTCGTCGCCACCGGCGAGACGCGCGCGGAGAACGCCATTGCCTGGAGCCGCCATGCGCTCAAGGAGCGCGGCCTGCTCAGCCGTTCTTCGCCGCGGGGCGTCTGGGAGCTGAGCGCCGAGGGCCGTGCCGCTAGCGCGGCTGTTGCGGCGGCTTCAGCCCGTACACCTGGATCGAAGGCAGGGAAGCGATCTCCAGGTTGACGCTCCAGTAGTAGTACTGGAGAAACGCGGCGACCAGCAGGAGCAGGAGCAAGGCGCCGCGGAGGATTCCGCGGCGCATCCCCAGCCTCTGTGCCCGGACCCTTGCGGCCGCGAGGTCCCTCAGGAAGAGATCGATCGCGCCCTGCGAGCGAAGCTTCAGTCCGGTGCGGGCCTCGAGGTGCCTGAGCACCGCTTCCGCCGATTCGGCAGGCGCCGGATCGGCTCTCTGGCCGCGCGCAACCTCGCGCAGCCAGCGGGCGAGGTTCTTTCCCGTGTCGTCAATCGAGGTCCACACGCCCGAAAGGTGACACAACGCCACCTCGGGCCATTGAGATTCGTCAACAACTACTTCTTGAGCAGCGGGCAGACGCTCTTTTCGACGGGAATGAAGGCCTCGTTGGCGGGAATAGTGGCCTTGAGCTTGTAGTAGTCCCAGGCGTACTTCGACTCGGAAGGCTGCTTCACCTCGAAGAGGTACATGTCGCGCATCATGCGGCCGTCGGCGCGGATGCTGCCGTTCTTCACGAAGAAGTCGTTGATCGGCGTGGACTTCATCTTCGCCATGACGGCGGCGGTGTCGTCGGTGCCCGCGGCCTGCACGGCCTTGAGGTAATGCATGATCGAGGAGTAGGTGCCCGCCTGGATCATGTTCGGCATCTTCTTCATCTTCTCGAAGTAGCGCCTCGACCAGGCGCGCGTCTGGTCGTTCATGTCCCAGTAGAACGCCTCGGTGAGGAGCAGGCCCTTGGCGGTGTTCAGGCTCAGGGCGTGGACGTCGTTGATGAACATGAGGAGGGCGGCGAGGCTCTGGGTCTTGGTGATGCCGAACTCGTTCGCGGTCTTGATCGAGTTGATCGTGTCGCCGCCCGCGTTGGCAAGCCCGATCACCTTGGCCTTGGAGGACTGCGCCTGGAGGAGGAAGGAAGACATGTCGGTCGCGTTGAGCGGATGGCGCACCGAGCCGAGGATCTTGCCGCCGCCCGCGCGCACGATGTCGCTCGTGTCCTTCTCCAGCGTGTGTCCGAACGCGTAGTCGGCCGTAACGAAGAACCAAGTGTCGCCGCCGGTCTTCATCGCCCCGCGCCCGGTGCCGACCGCCATGGCGTAGGTGTCGTAGGTGTAGTGCACGCTGACCGGAGAGCACGCCTCGTTGGTGATGCGCGAGGCCCCGGGGCCGCTGAACATGATCACCTTGTTGTGCGTGCGCGCCACTTCCAGCGCCGCGAGCGCCGTCGCGGAGGCCGCGACGTCGGCGATCACATCCACCTTCTCGGCCTCGTAGTACTCGCGCGCCTTGGCGCCGGCGAGATCCGCCTTGTTCTGATGGTCGGCGAACACAAGCTCGATGGGCGCGCCCAGAACCTTGCCGCCGAAGTCCGCGATCGCCATGCGCGCTGCGGTGACCGACCCTTCGCCGGTGAGGTCGGCGTAGAGGCTGTTCATGTCGAGCAGGAGGCCGATCTTCACCACGCCGTCGGAGATCTTCGGCGACGGCTTTTGCGCGAAGGCCGGGGCCGCAACGAGCGCGGCGAGGACGAGGGCGGAAAGGACGCGGTGCGCTTTCATGGAGCCTCCTGTTGATTGCCGTGGGGTTCGTCGTCCTGCTAGTGGATGTCTTTTTCCTTGATGACCTGCATCACCAGGGGAACCAGGTTCTTGGCGACGAGGAAACAGCCTTCGGCGGTCATGTGGCCGCCGCGCCCCTTCCCGTCCCCGGCGAAGTCGAACTGGTAATGGGCGCGGTCCAGCGGCACGTTCTTCCCATAGTGCCCATAGTAGTAAGCGCCGTATTGGGTGGCCATCTGCCGCGCTTCGTCGACCGATTGGATGCGCCCGGTGGAGATGTAGATCGTCGGCAGATTGCGCTCGCGTAGATATTCCAGGATGCGCGCCGAGGACTCGCGGCTCGAAGCCGGGTCCGGGTCGTTCGGGCCCGGCTCGAATATCACCAGGCGCGTTTGCGGATCGAGCAATTTCGGCAGGCGCCGGATCATGAAGGCGGGCGTGTCCCCGTCGTCGCCGCCGTTGACGACCGTCACGCTCACGCCCTCGGACCTCAACATCTCCTGCAAGCGCACGGGGTAGATCTTGTCCCGGGCCACTCCCTTGCAGTTGGTCGCGCTGGTCCCCAGGGCCAGGATCTCGAATGCATGCGCATCCGCGAGCACGAGCAGACCAAGAAGGAACAGACACCGCCTCACGCCGCGAATCGACACTATGTGCCTCCCGCCCGAAAGGGCCAAGCTCAGCTCCTACTTCTTGCCGTTCAGCTCGTCGTCCTTGAAGTACTTGGTTCCCTGGATCGTCGCCTCGAGCGCGAGCCCGTTCTCGGTGAGCTGGTAGAGCTCCACGTCCGGCGCGACGGTGATCGCG
>JBLNDP010000061.1:0-3244 GCA_050261755.1 Clostridia bacterium | reverse complement strand
GCGGAGGAGCAGGGCCTCGCGACCCATGGAATGTCCCGGGTGCCCTTCTATTGCAGCATGCTCAGGAACGGCCGCGCCGACGGCGCGGCCCAGCCGGCGATCGTCGCCGACCATGCCGCGGTGTGCCTCATCGACAACCGTGACGGCCTGCCGTACCTCTCGGTGCAATGGGCGATCGACGAGGTGATCCAGCGTGCGCGCCGCAACGGCATCGCCTTCGCAGGCATCCGCAACAGCGCTCACGTCGGCGTGCTCGGCATCCACCTGGAGCGGGTCGCCGCGGCGGGACTCGTGGGCTTTGCCTTCACCAACTCGCCGGCGGCGATTCCCGCCTGGGGCGGCAAGAAGGGCCTGTTCGGCACGAATCCCGTCGCCGCCGTTTTCCCGAGGAAGAATCAAAAGCCGATCGTGATCGACCTGGCGCTCACCACCGTGGTGCGCGGCAAGATCATGATGGCCATGAAGCGCGGCGAGAAGATTCCCGAGGGCTGGGCGCTCGACCGCAACGGCAAGCCCACCACGGATCCGAAGGAAGCGATCGAGCACGGCAGCCTGTTCCCGATCGGCGGCGCGAAAGGCGCGATGCTCGCGCTCATGTTCGAGCTCATCTGCGCCTCGCTCACCGGCGCGGCGATCGGCCCCGAGGCCGACTCGTTCTTCGCCGAGAAGGGCAACAAGCCGCGCATCGGCCAGGCGTTCATCGCCATCGACCCGGGGGCGCTGGCGGGCACGGACAAGTATTTCGAGCGGGTCGAGACGGTGGTATCCACCATGCAGGCCGACCCGGAGGTGCGCCTTCCCGGCGCGCGCAGGTTCGCGAGCGAGAAGAAATCGGCGCAAGGCATAGAAATCCCGGACGACCTCCTCGCCCAGATCGATAAGCTGTGTTCGACGTAGTCCTTCCCTTCCCTAAGATGAAGGTCGGCGTGCTGACCCGCGCCGGCCGCGTGGTCGAGATCCGCTACCTGCCCCCTTCCGCGGAGGTCGTCGCGCCGACCAACGCCCTCGCCGAACAGGCGGCGCGGCAACTCGAACGCTACCGCGAGGACCCCGATACCACGTTCGACCTGCCCATCGTCGTCGAGGGGTCGGATCTGCAGCGCGCGGTGTGGATGGCGATGTGCGCAATCCCGCGCGGCCGCACCCGCACCTACGGCGAGCTCGCCAAGGAGTTCGACTGCGACGCGCGCGCCGTCGGCCAGGCCTGCGGCGACAACCGCCTGCCGATCGTCATTCCATGCCACCGCGTGGTCGCCGCCGACGGCATCGGCGGCTTCGCGCATGCGACCAGCGGCTACCTCATCGAGGCGAAGCGTTGGCTCCTCAGCCACGAGATCCGGCCCGAAGAGTTCGAGCTGCGCGCCTGAGCGAGGCCGACGCCGCGCTCGTCGACGCGTTCTGCGACGCGCTGTGGCTCGAGGACGGGCTGGCGAAGAACACCATCGCTTCGTACCGCGCCGACCTTCTTCTCCTCCAGGGGTTCATGGCGGGGAAGGGACTGCTGAAGGTGCGCGACGAAGACCTCTTCAGATTCCTCGCTTCGCGGCGCGGGCGCGCCTCGAGCGCCGCGCGGCTCGTGTCGACGCTCAAGCGCTTCTACCGCTACTGCGTGCGCGAGCGGCGCATGGCGGCCGACCCGACGCTCAAGCTCGACCCGCCGAAGCGCGCCCCCCGCTTCCCGAAGAGCCTGTCGGAGGCGGACGTCGAAGCACTTCTCGCGGCCCCCGAGCCGGCGACGCCGCTCGGCCTGCGCGACCGCGCGATGCTCGAGACCCTGTACGCCACGGGCCTGCGCGTCTCGGAGCTCGTCGCGCTCAAGACCTTCGAGCTCAACCTCGACGGCGGCGTGCTGCGCGTCATGGGCAAGGGGTCCAAGGAGCGCCTCGTGCCGCTCGGCGAGGAAGCGGTGGCCAAGCTGCAGGAATACCTCGCCGGCCCGCGAAAAGATCTACTGGGAAAGCGCAGCAGCGAGCACGTCTTCGTCACCGGCCGGGGCGCAGGCATGACCCGCCAGGCCTTCTGGCACCTCATCCGGCGCTATGGCGCGCGCGCGATTCCCGGCAAGAAGCTCTCGCCGCACGTCCTGCGGCATGCCTTTGCCACGCACCTCATCAACCACGGCGCCGACCTGCGCGTGGTGCAGCTGCTCCTCGGGCACGCCGACATTTCCACGACGCAGATCTATACCCACGTCGCGCGCGAGCGGCTGAAGCAGCTGCACGCCCGGCACCATCCACGAGGATGAGCCCTTTTGGCTGACACTCCAGCGACCGTTTTCCTCAAGTCGCACGGCGTGGCCTATACGGCGCACGAATACCAGTACGTTGAGCACGGCGGTACCGAGGTTTCTTCGCAATCGCTCGGCGTTCCGGAGCACGAAGTGGTGAAGACACTGGTGATGGAGGACGAGGAGCGCAAGCCGCTCATCGTGCTCATGCACGGCGACCGCAAGGTATCGACGAAGAACCTTGCCCGCCAAGCCGGTCGCAAGCGCGTCGAGCCCTGCCGGCCCGACGTGGCGCAGCGCCACTCCGGCTACCAGGTGGGCGGGACCTCGCCCTTCGGAACGAAGAAGCGCCTGCCGGTATACATGGAGCGCTCGATCCTCGAGCTGCCCCGCATCTACATCAACGGAGGGCGGCGCGGCTTTCTGGTCGCTCTCGCGCCGGGTGAGATCGTGCGAACGCTGGATCCTCAGCTCGTCGAGGTAGCATTGCAGGAATGAGGGGGAGCAAAGCCGGTCGCAAGCGCCCGTTTGTCGAGAAGATGGCGAGCCTGCCCTGGCACGAGTATCCGGGGCACTTCGGCGGCGCATTGTCGAAGGCGCTCGTGGATGGCAGCAATTCCGGATCCACGCGTCTCGACTTCCGGATCTCCCGTTACGCGCCGAACGCCTACGTTCAGGAACACGCGCACAAGGTCCAGGAACAGGTTTACTACGTCCTGGAAGGCGAGGGTGTCCTCACCGTGGGCAAGGAGCGCCATGTGATGCACACGCACGACTACGTCTACTTGCCGCCGGGCGTCGCCCACAGCTTCGTCAACACCGGTCTCCGCGAGCTCGTCTTCTTCGTGGTCACCACTCCCGCGGAGGACAAGTAGCCATGGCACGGATGAAAGGCGGCGAGCTCATCGCCGAGTACCTGATCAAGCAGAAGGTGCCGTACCTCTTCGGCATCTGCGGGCACGGCAACGTCGGCATCCTCGACCCGCTGCATGCGGTGCGCGACAAGCTGAAGCTCGT
>JBLNDP010000060.1:0-7297 GCA_050261755.1 Clostridia bacterium | reverse complement strand
TCGGCTTCTGGCTTGAGACCCTGATGTAACGGTCGGCGGCGCGGCGCAGCGGATGGCCCCGCTGCACCGTCGCCGTCTCTTCGCGGCTCACCAGCCGCTCGCACTCGAGCTTCAGCTTCTCTGCCTGCCGGCGCATGCGGTGGATCTCCCGCGCGATGAGGTCGGCCTGCTCGTACGACGCGCCGAAGAGATCCTTCTCCAGGCGATCGGTCGCGCCCTGCGCGAGCCGCAGCAGCTCCACGAGGTCGTTCGCCGCGCTCAGGATGCGGCTTCCGGATTCAGCGTCCATGAAGCGAGGATAGGCAACGACACTGAAAAGTTCCGCCGTGGCCCGGGGCCGCGCGCCTGCGCCGGGCGGCGCGTCGTCAGCGGGCGACGGCGACCAGGGAAGGCGCTCGCGCGCCGTCCGCGCGGATCCTCTTGGAGGACTGCAGCAGCTCTTCCCACAGGCCCTCGGTGTCCTTGCGGAACACCATGTCGAGGTCGGCGTCCATCACGGTCCACAGGCCGCGGTCGATCTCGGCGCGCAACTCGCCGGGGCGCCAGCCGACGTAGCCGACGTAGTAGCGCGCCTCGTTCGGCGTGGTTTCGATCACCTGGTCGATCGTATTGGCGCGGAAGGCGAGGTACAGCCCCTTCATCATCGGCACCGTGCCGGCGCCCGGCGCGCGGTCGGCATGCACCAGCGCGACCAGCGCGCCGCGCGAGAACGGCCCGCCGTAGTACACCGGCTCGACCACCTGCTTGGAAGGCTCGTGGTCGGGAAACAGGCTCGCCAGCGAGCGCCGCGTCGGGCGGTTGAGGATCACGCCGACATGGCCGCCGTTCGGCGCCGGCGCGGCGATGAGCACGGTCTGCCGGTATTCGAGGTCGCGAAACGCGGGATGGGCGACCAGGAGCACGGCGTCATCCTGTGCCGCCGCGCTTGCGGCGCACGCCGCAGCGAAAACAAGAAGCAGCAATCGCAGGAGACGGATCACGGTTTCGAGTATAGCGCGGCCTTTTTGCGCGCCGCCTGCTCGCTGAGCTCCTCCCACATGCCCGCGGTGTCCGTGCGAAAGACGATCTCCTCGGTTGCCGGCACGAGGAACCAGCTGTCGCCGACGAGCTCGGATTCGAGCTGGCGCGCCGCCCAGCCGGAGAAGCCGGCGAAAAGGCGCAGCTTCGCGCCGTGCTGCGCGAGCAGCGGCTCGATCACCGAGGGGTGCATGCTCAAGTAGACGTTCTTGAGCACGTGGAAGGCGGCCGCGGCCGGCGGCGCATCCGACTCGAAGAGCGCGATGAGCGTCCGGCCCATCACCGGCCCGCCGAAGTTCACCGGCAGGTCGCCGCCCGGAAGGTCCGGCCGCAGGTCCTGGAGCCGCACTCGCGTAGGGCGGTTGAGGATCACGCCCACGGTCTGGGAGTCCGTCGTTTGCGTGACGAGCACGACGGTCCTGCTGAAACGCGGGTCCGGCAAGCCCGGCTTCGCGACGAGCAAAAGCGCGTTCGGCGGCTCGTCCTGCGCGAGCGCCGGAGGCGCGAGCAGGACAAGGGCGGCCGCGATAGCCCGAAGGAACCGTGCCGTCCGGAGCAAGCGAGGCGTCTCGGCCTGCATGCGCTGCATACACTGGAAGTATGCACGAACGCTGCCCGCGGTCGCCGTGTCGGAGTACCTGATCCGCTTCATCGCCGGCGGGCTGATCGTGTCGCTCTTCGCGGTCCTCGGCGACCTCTTCTCGCCGAAGAGCTTCGGCGGCCTCTTCGCCGCCGCGCCTTCCGTCGCGCTCGCGACGCTCGGGCTCGCGGTCGCGAACGACGGGCCCACCTATGCGGCGGAGGAAGCGCGCTCGATGCTCGCGGGTGCGGTGGCCCTCATTGCGTACAGCCAGGCTTGCGCGTGGTGGCTGATGCGGCGCCATCCCTCGAGCCTTGCCGCGTCCCTGGGCGCGCTGCCGCTGTGGCTCGCGGTGGCCTTCGCTCTCTGGGCGCTCTTCCTGCGCTAGCGCCGCACGATGCTGGTCCGAGCAAAGCTCTCGCGCCTGCGCCAGACCGCGTGGTGGGAATACCTCGTGCGCTTCGCCTTCGGCGGCGTCGTGACGGTCATCACCGGAGTCATCGCGTCGAAGTTCGGCCCGGCCATCGGCGGGCTGTTCCTGGCGTTTCCGGGCATCTTCCCATCCAGCGTGACGCTGGTGGAGCGGCACGAGGCACAGAAGAAAAGGAAAGCCGGCTTTCCGGGTTCCCTACGCGGCCGCGAAGTGGCCGGCGTCGTGGCTGCCGGCGCGGCGCTGGGCAGCATCGGCCTCCTTGCCTTCGCCGTATTCGCCTGGCGTGCTTTTCCGAGCGCGCTGTCCGCCGGAGCGACGCTCGCCCTGGCAGCGCTCGCGTGGATGCTCGTTTCCGTCGCCGCCTGGGCGCTGCGGCGGCAGCTCTAGGTCAGCCGAGCTCGCTCGCGAGCCGCAGCACGAGGTCGAGGGTGCGGCGCATCGCCGGCGCGTCGATCGGCTGCGCTTGGGACGAGAGCTTGGCGACGACGAGGCCATTGGCGCGGTCGATGAAGACATGCTGGCCGTGGATACCCCAGCCGAACAGGACCTTCGGCTTGGCCGGCTCCTCGATCAGGTACCACTTGCTCCGGTAGCGCATCGGCCGCGGGCCGAAGTGCTCGACGAGGTTCCCCGCGGACCATGCCTTCGGGTCGCCGCCGCTCTCGAGATCGGCGATCCAGCGCGCCGGCACGATCTCGCGCGCGCCGCGGCTTCCCTGCTCGAGCACGAGCCGTCCGACCCGGGCGAGATCGCGCAACGTGACGCACATGCCGCCCGCGCAGCGCGGCGCGCCGAGGCGGTCGACGGTGATGTAGGCAGACCGCTCGGCGCCGAGCGGCTTCCAGAGGAGCTCGCTCATCAGGTCGGCGTAGCGCCGGCCCGCCGCGCGCTCGATGGCCCAGCCGAGCAGGTCGGTGTTCGGCGAGGTGTACTTGAACGGGCCGCCGTGCGCGCCTTCCTTCGTCCTGAGCGAGGGAAGGAAGGCGCGTAAATCGGACGGCGTGTCGCCCGGCGCGAGCGGGTTCCAGCCGGTCGCCTTGCGGTATTCGACGATCGGGCCCGATGTGGCGAGGTAGTCCTCGTCGAAGGCGATGCCCGCGCGCATGTCGAGCAGCTGGCGCACGGTCGCATCCTCGTACGCGCTTCCCGCGAGCTCCGGAAGGATGGACGTGACCTTCGCCTCCAGCCGAAGGATGCCGCGCGCCTCGAGGATTCCCGCGAGCAGGCCGAGCATCGACTTCGTCACCGACATGAGGATGTGGGGGCTCTCCGGCGTCATGCCGTTGGCATAGCGCTCGTACGCGAGGCGGCCGTGGCGCAGGACCAGCAACCCGTCGGTGCCCGTCTCGTCGAAGAGCGCATCGAGCGCCGGATGGCTGCGCGCGGAGCCCTCGAGCGGCGCGACACCCGCCGGATCGTTCGCGATCTCGGCCGACGGCACGATCTCGCGCACGTGATGGAAGGCCCAGCGGTTGAACGGCGCCGTGCGCCAGTTGGCGAGCGTCACCTGCGCATCGGGCGGCGAGGGAAAGCGGTGCATGAGAAGCGTCATGCCGATGGATCATAGCAACGGCCTGTTTATTGCTCGCTGCCCGGCATGCCCGTTTCGCTCAGGCCCGAGTATCTCAAGCGCTACAAGGACATAGCGGTCCTCCTGTACAAGTACGGCCGCGCCGACCTGGCGCAGGGCGCGGGGTTCGCCGAGCTCGTTCCGCCGCAGGATGGAGCTCCGGGGAGCGCGGCGCGGGCCGACGAGCTTGCGCGCGACGTGCAGGCGCTCGGGCCGACGTTCGTGAAGCTGGGGCAGCTTCTCTCCACGCGGCCCGACATCGTGCCGCCGGCCTACGCGGAGGCGCTGAAGCCCCTGCAGGATCGCTGCGAGCCGTTCGCCTTCGCGGAGGTCGAGCGCATCGTCGAGGACGAGCTGGGCGTACGGCTGTCGAAGGCGTTCGCCGAATTCGACGCCGAGCCGGTGGCCGCGGCCTCGTTGTCGCAGGTGCACCGCGCGCGGCTGCGCGATGGCCGCGAAGTCGCGGTGAAGGTGCAGCGCCCCGGCATTCGCGAGCAGGTGCTGAAGGACCTGGACGCGCTGCGCGAGGCGGCCACGGTCCTCGAGCGGCACACCGAGCTCGGCCGCCGCTACGGCATCGCGGCGATCTTCGACGAGTTCGGAAGATCGCTGCTGCGCGAGCTCGACTTCCGCCTGGAGGCGATGCACCTCGTCACCATCGGCGCCAACCTGCGGGAGATCGAGGAGATCTGCGTCCCGCAGCCCGTTCCTTCGTACTGCTCCGCGCGCGTGCTGACCATGGACTACGTCGACGGCACGAAGGTGACGGCGCTCAGCCCGCTGACCAAGCTCGAGCTGGACGGCGAGCGCCTCGCCGACGCGCTCTTCCGCGCATACCTCAAGCAGATGCTGCGCGACGGCGTCTTCCACGCCGACCCCCATCCCGGCAACGTGCTCCTCGCGGGGAACAGGATCGCGCTCATCGATCTCGGCATGGTGGCCCGCGTGGCGCCGGGCCTCCAGGACCGGCTCCTGCAGCTGCTGCTCGCCATCGCGGACAACCGCGTCGACGACGCCGTCAAGGTCCTGCTCATCGCCTCCGAATCGCGCGAGGACGCCGACGAGGCCGGCTTCAGGCGCGCCGTGGCGGACCTCGTCGGCCAGCACCAGGATCTCGCGCATGCCGAGCCGCAGGTCGGCCGCGCCGTGCTCATGCTGCTCAAGGCGGCCGCCGAGCACGGCATCCGCCTGCCGCCGGAGCTCGCCATGATCGGCAAGACGCTCCTCAACCTGGACGAGATCGGCCGCAGCCTCGCGCCGCGCTTCGATCCGAACGCGGCGATCCGGCGCCATGCGGCCGACATCACGCGCCAGCAGATGGGGCGCGACATCTCGATCGGCTCGCTCTTCAGCGCGGCGGTCGACCTGAAGAACTTCGTGCAGCACCTGCCCGGCCGGGTGAACCGCATCCTCGACCAGCTCGCTGCCAACCAGTTCCGCATGCGCGTCGACACGATCGACGAGGCGGCGCTCATGGAGGGGCTGCAGAAGGTGGCGAACCGCATCACGGTCGGGCTCGTCCTCGCCGCGCTCATCGTCGGCGCGGCGCTGCTCATGAACGTGGATACGCCGTTCCGGCTGTTCGGCTACCCGGGCCTCGCCATCCTGCTCTTCCTCGCGGCGGCGGCGGGCGGCGTGGCGCTCGTGCTCGTCATCCTGATGAACGACATCAAGGCGCGGCGGCGCCTCGGCTCGCGCTAGGCGCGCAGGAACTCCAGAAGGAGAGCGTTCAGTCGCTCCGGCGCATCGAGCTGCAGCCAGTGGCCGGCGCCCTCGAGGCGCTCGTAGCGCCACGGGCCTTCGACGAAGGCCGCCGAGCCGGTCATCTGCGCTTCCGTGAGGTAAGCGTCCCCCGTCGACCAGATCCCCAGCGTGGAGGCCTTGACCTTTGGAAACGCCGGCAGCGGGGCGAACCAGCGTTCGGGCCCCGAGTTCGCCCGGTACCAGTTGAGCGCCGCCGTGAGCGCCCCGGGGCGGGAGAGGTCGGCGATCCAGCGCTCGCACTCGGGATGGCCGCGTGCGAACTCCCTGAGGAAGCGCCAGCCGTCGCGCTGCATGACCTCTTCGGCGACGTCGCGGAACTGGAAGAAGAGCATGTACCAGGATTTCTCGCGCTGCGCGAACCCCGCCGCGAAGAAGCTCTGCGGATGGCCCACCGAAAGCGGCACGAAGCGCTGCACGCGCGCCGGCTGCAGCGAGGCGAGCAGCCAACCGAGCGCCGCGCCGTAGTCGTGGCACACCACGTGCGCTCGCGCCACGCCCAGGGCATCGAGGAGGCCGACGACATCCTTGAGGATGGTCTGCAGCCCGTAGGCGCGCACCTCGCCCGGCTTGTCGGATTCGCCGAAGCCGCGCAGGTCGGGAGCGATGCAGCGAAAGCCGGCGCGCGAGAGCGCCGCCACCTGGTGGCGCCACAGGCGCGACGAGTCGGGGAAGCCGTGCAGGAAGAGGACCGGCTCGCCGGCGCCCTCGTCGAGGACGGCGAGCTCGAGCTCCCCGACGCGCAGCCGCTTCAGTTGAACGCCTGGATGCCGGTGATGGCGCGGCCGAGGATCAGCGCGTGGATGTCGTGCGTGCCCTCGTAGGTGTTCACTACCTCCAGGTTCACCACGTGGCGGATGACGCCGAACTCGTCGGAAATGCCGTTGCCGCCCAGCATGTCGCGAGCCGCTCGAGCGATGTCGAGCGCCTTGCCGCAGGAGTTTCTCTTCAGGATGGAAGTGACCTCCGGGGCGGCGCTTCCTTCGTCCTTCATCCGCCCGAGCCGCAGGCAGCCCTGCAGGCCGAGCGAGATCTCGGTCAGCATGTCGGCGAGCTTCTTCTGCACGAGCTGGTTCGCCGCCAGGGGGCGGCCGAACTGCTTGCGGTCCATCACGTACGTTCTTGCCCTGAAAAAACAGTCTTCGGCAGCGCCCAGCGCACCCCATGCGATGCCGTAGCGCGCCGAATTCAGGCACGTGAACGGGCCCTTGAGGCCGCGCACCTCGGGGAAGGCGTTTTCCTCGGGGCAGAACACGTTGTCCATCACGACTTCGCCGGTGATCGACGCCCTGAGGCCGACCTTGCTGTGGATCGTGGGAGCCGAGAGGCCCTTCATGCCTTTTTCCAGCACGAAGCCGCGGATCTGGCCGCCGTCGTCCTTCGCCCAGATCACGAAGACATCGGCGATCGGCGAATTGGAGATCCACATCTTGTTGCCGGTGAGGCTGTAGCCGCCGGGCACGGCCTTCGCGCGCGTCTGCATGGAGCCCGGGTCGGAGCCGTGATTCGGCTCGGTCAGGCCGAAGCAGCCGATCCACTCGCCGCTGGCGAGCTTCGGCAGGTATTTCCGCTTCGTCTGCTCGCTGCCGAATTCGAAGATCGGCAGCATGACGAGAGACGATTGGACGCTCATCATCGAGCGGTAGCCCGAGTCCACGCGCTCCACCTCGCGGGCGATCAGCCCGTAGCAGACATAGCTCAGGCCGGGGCCGCCGTATTCCGGCGGGATCGTCGGGCCGAGCAGGCCCAGCTCGCCCATCTCGCGGAAGATCGACGGATCGGTCTTCTCGTGCCGGAACGCTTCCTGCACGCGCGGCGCGAGCTTTCCCTGGCAGTAGTCGCGGGCGGCGTCGCGCACCATGCGCTCGTCCTCGGAGAGCTGCTGGTCCAGGAAGAACGGGTCCTCCCAGGAGAACTGCGCCTTCAGCTTTTCCCT
>JBLNDP010000059.1:0-68823 GCA_050261755.1 Clostridia bacterium | reverse complement strand
GCGGCCCCGCTTCGGTTCGGCGATCGCGGCATGCGCGAGCAGGATCTGGCGCGGCGCAAAGGCGCTCGGGTTGTCCGGCGCGCTCTCGTGCCGGACGCGAAAGAAAGTGACCTGGAATCCGATGCGTCGCTCGAGCCATCCGGTGACGTACCACCATTCGGTGCGAAAACCGGGATGGGATCCATTGTCTTCCGGCAACCGGATTTCGCTCTTTGCAAAGGACAAGAGCGGAACGGCCATCAAGCCCAGGAACGTTCGGCGCCTCACCAGTCGTCCCGGACTGCGCGAACGGCGCCGATGCCCATGGCCTCCCGTCCAGAGGCATAGGCTGTAAGGGCCCCCAGCAGCACGACGATCGCGCCCAGGACGCCAAGGAGCGCGTACGGCGGATGAAGCTCGATGCTCCAATTGAACGACTGGCGGTTGACGACGAACACCAGCACCAGGCTGATCGCCGCGCCGGCGGCGAGGCCGGCAAGCGTGCCGAGGAGCGCGAGCAGGCCGCCCTCGGCGGCGAGCATCGCGCCGATCTCGCGGCGAGTCACGCCGAGGTGACGCAGCATCCCGAACTCGCGCCGCCGCGCAAGGACGATCGCGGCGAGGCTCGACGAGAGGCCGAAGAGGCCGACGAGCACGGCGAGCGCTTCCATCGCATAAGTGACCGCGAAGCTGCGATCGAAGATGCGCAGCGAAATGCGCCGGATCTCGCCGGGGAGCGACATCTCCAGCGCGTCGCCGCCCGGAAGCCGCTTCAGCGCGTCCATTGTCTGTGCGGCCGTGGCGCCCGGCGCGAGCCACAGTGCCGCATCGTTTACCCGCCGGTCGCCGGTCATCGCCACGTAGTCGTTCCGGTCGATGAGCAACGCCCCGTGCTGGCGGGCGTAGTCGCGAAAGATGCCGATGACGACGAACTCATGCTCGCGGCCTTCGAGCGGGATCGTCACGCGCTTGCCCGGAGCAAATCCGTAGAGATCGGCGAGCGCTTCGCTCGCCCACAGCGGCGGCGGATCGCTTGGCCGCCGATCATATCTTCTTCCTATAAGAGGAAACGCGACTGCGGCCCGATCGCGCGCGATGACGCCGACCGGCGGACGGGCGGCGTCGAGCTGCACGCGGCCGGCGCGCAGGAAATCGACGCGCGCCACCTCGGGCAGCGCGCGCACGCGCTCGGCGAATCCCGGCTCCAGGTAGCCGGTGTCTCCGGCAAAGCTCGAGCGCACGTAGAGCTCGGCCGGCAGCACCGCGTCCAGCCAGCCGTCGAGCGATGCCCGGAACGACGAGACCATGATCGCCATGGCCGCCATCAGCGAGAAGCTGGCGACGATCGCCGCGAGGCTCACGGCGGCCTGCCCCGGGGCGCCGCGCAGCTGCGCGATGGCGAGGGCCGCGGGCACCTGGCGCGGCAGCGGCAGCCAGGCAAAGAACGCCGCGGCGGCGCGCGGCATGACGGCCACCGCGCCGAGGAGCAGGCAGCCGATGGAAACGTAGCCGAAGATCGGCAGCCCGCGCACCGGGCCCAGCTGCGAAAGCGCGGCGCCCGCTGCGATCAGCGCTACTCCGGGCCACGCAGCGGAAACATGTGCGACGAGCGACTGCTCGTCCCCGGCCTTCAGCGCCCGCGCCGGAGCGCTGCGCGCGGCATCGAGCGCCGGCAAGAGCGCGCCGAGCAACGCGATCGCAACGCCTGCGCAGAGATAAAGGAGCGCCGGCCAAAAGGCGAAGCGCAGCCCCGGAGCGAAGCCCCGGAAGGCGCCCGAGCCGAGGTCCGAGCCGAACGCCGCGACCGCCCCGAGCGCGAGCCCGAAGCCGGCCGCCAGGCCGAGCAAGCCGCCGAGCACGCCGAGGAGCGCGGCCTCGCCGAGGACCAACCGCAAGAGCGCGCCTCGAGTAAGGCCGAGCACGCGGAGCAAGGCATGCTCTCCGCGGCGCCGCGCGGCCTCGAGCGCCTGGGCGGAGAAGACGAGGAAGCCGCCGGTGAAGAGAGCCACCAGCGCGAGAACGTCCATGTTCACGCGGTAGGCGCGCGACGGGTACGCGCTCGCCTCCTCCAGCTCCTGGACGCGCGAGACGGTCGTGCCGGGCGGCGCAAGGGCCGCAAGGCGATCGCGCACGGCCTCGACGCTTTCGCCGCGCGCCACCCGCACATCGAGCCGATTCAGCCTTCCGAGGCGGTCGAGCCGCCATTGCGCCGTGGCGATGTCGAGAAGCGCGACTTCTCCCTTCAACGGCGCGGCGCCCGCGACGTCGAGCGAGACGATCCGGCCGGCCACGAGGAGGCGCAGGGGCGCGCCGGCAAGCCGGTCGTAGAGCGCCTGAGACACGACTGCCTTGTCGCCGGCCAGCAGCTCGGCGCGCAAGCGCGGGTCGGGAAGAAGCGCCGGCTGCCCCAGCACGTCGACGCCTTGCACGCGCACCAGCCGCTGGGTGCCGGCGAGCGCCGCTTCGAGCTCGAGCCCCGGCGCCACCGCCTCCACGCCGGGAACATGCGCGGCCTCGGTGTAGAGAGCATCGGGGAAGCCGCTGCGCCCGCCGCGGACCTCGAGATCCGCGCCGCCCGAGAGCTCGCGCACCGAGGCCGCAAGGTCGGCCACCGCCGCGCCGTTCACGAGCTGCACGCCGTAGCCGAGCGCCACGCCCAGGGCGATGCCGCAAACGGCGAGGAGCGCCCGCCCGGCGCCCTGGTGGGCGAGGCGTCGGGCGCCGAGCAGGCGAAGCAGGCGCAGCATCCTTCGGAACTAGCGCCCGGGATGGAACATTCTTGCCGCGCCAGTCACGGTTGCAGCGTGGAGGGAAGGCACTTCGTCATTATGGCCGCTGCGCTCGGCCTCTCGGCCTGCTCGCTCGCGACGCAGCCGCTCGCGGTCGCGCTCGCCGGCGCGGGCACCTCCACGGCGATCGCCCAGAGCATGAACGGCACCGCCTACCGCACGTTCACCCACACGCTCGACGAGGTCAAGGTCGCGACCCTCGACACGCTCGACCGGATGGGGATCCACGTCGATCGCCTGGCCAATACTGAGAAGAGCGAGCTCATCGAGGGCAGCGCCCGCGAGCGGAGCATCGAGATCGAGCTGGAGCCGATCAGCGACAAGGCGACCCGCATGCGGGTCATTGCCCGAAACGGCGGCTTGTTCTATGACGCGGCCACCGCTACCGAGATCGTCCTGCAAGCCGAAAAATCGCTCGGCGTGGACGAGTTCACGAACGCCTCCGTGGGCTCCAACCGGCGTACGCGGCGTTGACGTAGACTGTAGGGAACCCAGCACCACGGGAGGTTCCCATGAAGAAGAAGCTGTCTCGCGCCGCGCTCCTCGCGATCCTTGCCTGCATAGCCTTTCCCGCCCCCGCCGATCCGCCGCCCTGGGCGCCGGCGCATGGCTGGCGGAAGAAGAACGACCCCAACTATGTCGGCTACACCGGCAAGAAATGGGACCAGGACTACGGCATTCTCGAGGGCCGCTGCAACACCGCCGCCGTCGGCGCAGTGCTCGGCGGCGCGACGGGCGGCATCATCGGGGCCAACGTCGCCAAGGGCAACGACCGGCCGGTGGCCATCGTCATCGGCACGGTTCTCGGCTCGGTGATCGGCTCGCAGATCGGCGCGGACATCGACGCCTCCGACCAGGGCTGCATGGGCCACGCGTTCGAGCTCGCCGGCGAGCAGAAGACCGTCGTCTGGACGAACGCCCACACCGGCGTGACCTACCGGCTCACCCCGACCCGCAACTTCGGCGACCAGCGCAATCCCTGCCGCGAGTTCACCGCCCTAGCGGTGGCGGGAGGCGGCGATGACGAGCGCCGCGGCCCGGGCAAGGGCAAAGGCAAGGGACATAAGAAAGGTCACGGCGAGACCACGATGAAAGGCGTCGCCTGCCGCCAGGGCAGCGGGGAGTGGCAAATCCGCCTCTGAGGCCTACCGGCCCACGCGAAGGGTAGCTTCCGCGTCGTCTTCCACGGACGCGGGCTCGGGCTCGCGCGCCAGCAGGCGCTCGAGCCGCTCGACGTGCCGGCTCTCGTCGGCCGCCATCTCGGCCGCGAAAGCGCTCACCGCGTCGTCATTCACGTTCTCGGCCACGTCGGCGTAGAAGTTCTGCGTGCGCCGCTCCGACGAAACGGCCAGCTTGAGGACGTCCCGCGCGCTGCGCGGCGCCGCCACGACGTCGCCGTCGGGCCCCATGTAGTGCCAGGCGTACTCCCAGGGCTCCGGCTCCGGGAGCTTTGCGTTGGCCGTGCCTTCGGCGATCAGCTCGTACTGCTCGCGCTCTTCCTTCGCGATCGCCTCGAATTCCTCCGCGAGGTGGTCGAGGCCGACCTCGCGCATGCAGCGCGCGAAGACCTCGAAGCGCCGCGTCGCCTGCCGCTCGAGGACGAGGGCGTGGGCGTAGAGGTCGGGAAGGGTGCGGGGAAGGAGTCGGGCGGCCATGCGCTGCGCTGGAAGAATTGAAGGATGTCGACGCGCTCAACTTATGCGCGTGAAGTTACGAGCAATGGGCGTGCCCTGCCCCGGTGCATGCCCCGATGCGCACTGTCGTTCGCTATATGTCAGGCGTCCGCGCGAGGGTTAGTCCGCCGCGCCTGCATTTCGGACCCCGATTCCCGCAGTCCGTCGCAGTCCGCTCGCCTCGACGCAGGGGCGGCGCCACACTGGCGGCATGCTTCAGGCCCAGGCCCCGTCGGTTAAGCTTCCCGCCGCCCAGAGCCGTCCCGTGCCGATCGCCGCCGCCTTCGCCACCTTGCCGCGCAACATCGCCCTCGGCGTTGCGTTCAACACCGTCATCGCCGTCGGGCTCGCCCTGGCGCAGCGCCATCCCCTCAGCCAGACCTTGGTCTACAGCAACTGCATCGGGCTTTCGATCCTGCTGCTCATCGACGTGACGCGCCGGCTCGTCTGGGGCCCGCGCATCCCGCCCTCGGCCGCCCTCATGGCGCTGACCGCGGTCGGCATCGCCGTCGGCTACGTCCTTGGCAGCACCGCGGGATCCCTTCTTCTCGGCTACCCGGTCCGCACCAACCTGACCGGCAACGCGCTCGTCACGGGCGGCGTCATCACCTTCTTCGCCGGCATTGTCGCCTGCGCGTACTTCATGAACCGCGAGCGGCTGGCGGAGCTCAGGCTGCAGGCGGAAGCTGCGCGGCGCGCCGAGGCGCAGGCACGGCTGGAGGCCCTGCAGGCGCAGATCGAGCCGCACTTCCTCTTCAACACGCTCGCCAACCTGCATTCGCTCATCGGCTCCGACCCGGCGCGTGCCCAAAAGATGCTCGAGCACCTGAACGACTACCTGCGCGCAACGCTCGCCGGCACCCGCAAGGGCGTCGCCACGCTGGCGGAGGAATTCACCCTTCTGCGCGGCTACCTCGAGGTCGTGGCCGTGCGGATGGGGCCGCGCCTCGCCTACACGCTGTCGCTGCCGGAGGAGCTCTCCGCCGCCAAGATCCCGCCCCTCCTCCTCCAGCCGCTCGTCGAAAACGCGATCAAGCACGGCCTCGAGCCCAAGGTCGACGGCGGCAGCGTGCAGGTGCGCGCGTTTTCGAATGAAGGCCGCCTGGTCATCGAAGTCGCGGACAGCGGCCTTGGCCTGGGCGCGGGCGCCGGCGGAAAGGGCGTCGGCCTCGAGAACGTCCGTGAGCGCCTTTCCGCGGTGTACGGACCCGGAGCATCGCTCGAGATCGTCCCCAATCCCGGCGGCGGCGCGCTCGCCACCGTTACCCTGCCCCTCGGAGACAGACCATGATCCTGCAGATCCTCCAGCGCACGCCCGCCTGGGTCTACGTGCTCTTCGTCGCGTTGCTTGCACTCGGCATCTGGCAAACCCGGACTCGCGCGATCAGCGCCCGGCGCGTCCTCGTGGCGCCCCTTGCCCTTGGGGCCTTCTCCCTTTATGGCGTGCTGAGCGGCTTGGGCGACAGCGCCGCGGTGCTCGCGCAATGGGCTGCCGCGCTCCTCGCCGCGACCGCGATCTTTGCCGCGATGGGGCTGGGCCGCGACGCCCGCTACGCGCCGGGCAGCGGCGCCTTCGTCGTCCCGGGCAGCTGGATGCCGCTCGCCGCCATCCTCGTCGTGTTCTTCCTGCGCTACGCGATCAATGTCGGCCTCGCGATCGACGCGTCGCTGCACGAGAGCGCGCTTTTTATCGCCGCCGCGGCCGCGGCGTACGGCGCCTCGAGCGGCTTCTTCGCCGCCCGCGCCCTCGGCATCCTGGGCCGCGCACGCGTACCCTTGGCGGCATGAGCGTTCGTGCCGTCATTGCCGAGGATGAGCCGCTTCTTGCCGAATACCTGAAAGGGCTCCTCGCGCGGCTTTGGCCGGAGCTCGAGGTGCGGGGCATCGCCGCGAACGGCGACGAGGCGCTGGCGCTGCTGGAGCGCGAGCGTCCGGACGTGACCTTCCTCGACATCCGCATGCCGGGCCTCGGCGGGCTGGAGGTCGCCGAGGAAATCGTCGATCGCCTCGGCGCCGAGGAGCGCGCGCCCGCCATCGTCTTCGTCACCGCGTACGACGAGTTCGCGGTGCGCGCCTTCGAGCTGGCAGCGGCGGACTACGTCCTCAAGCCGGTGGTCGAGGAGCGCCTCGCGCGCACGATCGAGCGGCTCAAGGCGCGCCTGGCCGCGCCGCCCGCCGCGCAGGATCTCGTCGCGCAGCTTCGCAGCGTGCTGCAGGGAACGCACAAGGCCGGCACGCCGCTCACCGTCCTGCGCGCGGGCAGCGGCAACACGGTAAAGATGATTCCCATCAACGATGTCCGCTACTTCAAGGCGACCGACAAGTACACGGCGGTCGTCACTGCGGACGGCGAGTCGCTCATCCGCCTCGCGCTGCGCGATCTGCTGCCGCAGCTGCCGGAAGGCCGCTTCGCGCAGGTGCACCGCGGCACGATCGTCAACCTCGCGGCCGTGGAAGCGGCCGTGCGAGACGATTCCGGGCGTATTTCGCTGCGTTTGCACGGCCGGAAGGAAACGATCCCGGTGAGCCGCATCTACGCGGAACTTTTCAGGCAAATGTAAGACGTTTCAACCGGCTTTTTGGCTATCATTCCGGCTCTAAGGGGAGCACGAAATCAACACCCTCGGCCGGTACAAGATTGTCGGGGAGCTGGGCCGCGGCGCCATGGGCGCCGTGTACCGCGCCTCCGACCCGCTCATCGAGCGGGACGTCGCCATCAAGACGCTGCTTCCCACCCTGCCGCCCGAGGTGATGGACGAGGTGCGCGAGCGCTTCATCCGCGAGGCGCGCTCCGCCGGCCGGCTGAACCACCCGAACATCGTCACCATCTTCGACGTGGGCGAGCAGGACGGCGTCGCCTACATCGCCATGGAGCTGCTCGAGGGGCGCTCGCTGCAGCAGATCCTGCGCGAGGACCCGCGCCTGCCCTTCGATACCGTCGCCGAGCTCGTCGCCCAGGTGGCCGATGCCCTCGACGCGGCGCAGGCCTACAAGATCGTGCACCGCGACGTGAAGCCCGCGAACATCATGGTCGGCCCGACCGGGCGCGCGAAGCTCACCGACTTCGGCGTCGCGCACGTCGAATCCTCCTCGATGACGCAGACCGGCGCCGCGCTCGGCTCGCCGAAGTACATGTCGCCCGAGCAGGTCCTCGGCCTGCCGGTCGACCCGCGCTCGGACATCTTTTCGCTCGGCGTGGTGCTCTACGAGATGCTCGTGCGCAAGACGCCCTTTGAGCGCCCGACCGACACGACCGTGTTCACGATGATGCACCGGATCGCCGGCGAGCCGCACGTGGCGGCGAGCGAGGTGGATTCGTCCGTTCCGGCCGGCTTCGACGCCATCCTCGCGCGGGCGCTCGCGAAGAAGCCCGAGCAGCGCTACCAGCGCGCCGGCGAAATGTCCGCCGACCTGCGGCGCTACAAGTCGCTCGCCGGCGGACCGGCCGCGCCGAGCGCGGCTTCGCTCGAGAAGACCGTGGTCAACCAGCCGACGCTGCAGGCGGCGCCACCGCCGCCGGTGCAGCAGACGGTGGCGCGCCCCGCCACGCCGCAGGAGCAGGAAGCGCGCGACCGGCTGATGCAGGACCTCGACCGCTTCGCGCATAACTTCGAGGAGGAAGAGCGCGCGCGTATCCGGGCCGAGCAGGAGGCCATCGCGCGCCGCGCCGCCGAGCTGCAGCGCTGGGGCGAGACGGAAATGGCGAAGCGCGCCGCGTTCGAGCGGGGCCAGGAACCCGCCGGCGAGACCGATCCGCGCGGCGCGACCATGGTGCGCAAGCCGAGCGCCCTCGAGGCCCTGCGCACGCAGAAGACGGCCCAGGCGCCCAAGGAAGATCCGCGCGAAGTTCGCCAGCGCGCCGTCGCCGCCCTCGACGCGGGCCTGCGCGCGGCGCGACAGTACCTGGAGCAGCTCGCCAAAGAGCTAAATACCGTGCATCCGGTTTCCGGACGCTCGTACGAGTTCGTCTACCTGGGAAAGATTCCGGCCGTGAAGCTGGAAGACGCGCGCATCGAGGCGCGGCCGCTCTTCGTGGAAGGACGCAACGTCGTCGAAGCCGTGTCGCTGCGCTTCCGCGCGACGCCGGTCGAGCCGGCGCGGGCGAGCGTGGGCGGCGACGACATCCTGCGCTGCAAGACCTATCTCGAGTCGCTGCAAACGGCATTCAAGGCGCAGCCGGAGGCGCGCAACGAGGCCGGCAAGATCACGCGCGCCACGTTCCTCGTCACCGGCGGCCTGCCGGCGGAGATCCATGTGCGCGGTGACTACAACGCCTCGCAGGTCCTGGTCGAGCTGGTGAACGTGCGGCGCGTCGGGCGCGTGCAAGCCCGCATCCCGCCGCCGCTGCTCGAGTCCGTGATCGACGACCTCGCGCGCTACGCGATCGGCGTGGATGACGACTTCGAAAGGGTGATCAAGAAGCCATGAGGCTGCTCGCCGCCCTGCTCGCTTGCCTCGCCGCCTCGATCGCCTGCGCGCAGAACTTCCCGGCGCGCGCCGTCACCATCGTCGTGCCCTTCTCCGCCGGCGGCCCGACCGACACCATCGCCCGCATCATGGCCGAGCGCATGACGCGGGCCCTCGGCCAGACGGTCGTGGTGGAGAACACCACCGGCGCCGGCGGCAGCATCGGCGTGGGGCGCGTCGTGCGCTCCTCGCCCGACGGCTACACCCTCGGCATCGGCCACATCGGCACGCACGTGGTGAACGGCGCGATCTACCCGCTGCAGTACGACCTCCTCACCGATCTCACTCCGGTCGCCATGATCGCGACCAACCCGCAGATCATCGTGTCGCGGACCACGCTCCCGACGAAGGATCTGAAGGAGCTGCTCGCCTGGCTCAAGGCGAACCCGGCGACGCATGGCACCGGCGGCGCCGGAACGCCGTCGCACATCAGCGGCGTGTACCTGCAGAAGAACGTGGCGCCCGACCTGCAGATCGTCCACTACCGAGGCGCCGCGCCCGCCATGGCGGACGTCATGGCGGGCCACATCGACATCTCCTTCGACCAGGCGGCGAGCTCGCTGCCGCTCGTGCGTTCCGGCAAGGTGAAGGCCTATGCGGTGACGCAGAAGACGCGCCTCCTCGCGGCGCCGGAAATCCCGACCGTGGACGAAGCGGGCCTTCCCGGCTACTACATGGCCGTCTGGCACGGCATCTGGGCGCCGAAGGCCACGCCGGCGCCGGTGATTCAGCGCCTGAACGCCTCCATCGTCGAAGCCCTTGCCGATCCCAACACGCGCAAGCGCTTGGCCGACCTCGGCCAGGAGATCCCGCCGCGCGAGAGCCAGACGCCCGAGGCGCTCGCGGCCCACCAGAAGTCCGAGATCGAGAAATGGTGGCCGCTCATCAAGACGGCCGGAATCAAGGTCGACTAGCGGCCTGTAAAATCGGCGGGTGAAGAAACCCGCGGACCGTCCCGCCTCCACCAGCAACTTCATCAAGCAGGCGATCGACGCCGACCTGGCGTCGGGCAGGCACAAGTCGATCGTCACGCGATTCCCGCCCGAGCCCAACGGCTACCTGCACTTCGGCCACGCTAAGTCGATCTGCCTGAACTTCGGCCTCGCGCGCGAGTACGGCGGGCGCTGCAACCTCCGCTTCGACGACACGAATCCGGAGAAGGAAGAGCAGGAGTACGTCGACTCCATCGTCGAGATGGTGCAGTGGCTCGGCGCGAACTTCGGCGGCAAGCCGCTCTTCGCCTCCGACTACTTCGACTTCATGTACCGCTGCGCCGAGTACCTCATAACGTCCGGCAACGCCTACGTCGACAGCCAGTCGGCCGAGGAGATGCGCCACAACCGGGGCTCCTTCACGGAGCCCGGCAGGGATAGCCCTTTCAGGAAAAGATCTCCTGAGGAAAACCTGGAGCTTTTCCGGGAAATGAGGGACGGCAAGTACGCGGACGGCACGCACGTGCTGCGCGCGAAGATCGACATGCGCTCGCCGAACCTCAACATGCGCGACCCGGCGATCTACCGCATCCGCAAGGCGTCGCACCACCGGACCGACGACAAGTGGTGCATCTATCCGATGTATACCTACGCGCACCCGATCGAGGACGCGATCGAGCGCGTCACGCATTCGCTGTGCACGCTCGAGTTCGAGGACCAGCGGCCCTTCTACGACTGGCTGCTCGACAAGCTCGCCGAAGGCGGCCTGCTCGAGCGCCCGCTGCCGCAGCAGATCGAGTTTGCGCGCTTGAATCTCACTTATCTATTGCTGAGCAAGAGAAAGCTCATCGAGCTCGTCGAAGGCAAGCACGTGGACGGCTGGGACGATCCGCGCATGCCCACGCTCGCGGGCGCGCGGCGGCGCGGCTACACGCCGGAGGGCTTCCGCCGCTTCGCCGACAAGATCGGCGTCTCGAAGGCGCACCAGGTGATCGAGTTCGGCGAGCTCGAGGAGTCGATGCGCGAGCACCTGAACGAGGTGGCGGCGCGGCGCATGGCGGTGCTCGAGCCGCTGAAGCTCGTGGTCGAGAACTATCCCGCCGGCAAGGAAGAGCTGGTGGAGGTGCCGAACCATCCGCAGAAGCCCGAGTGGGGCAAGCGGCAGGTGCCCTTCGCGCGCGAGCTGTGGATCGAGGCGGAGGACTACCAGGAGACCCCGCCCAAAGGCTACTTCCGCCTGGCGCCGGGCGCCAAGGTCAGGCTCCGGTACGCCTATGTCGTGGAATGCGTCGGAATGAAGGATGGAGTGGTGTACTGCAAATACCTGCCGGATTCGCGGTCCGGGACGCCGGGGGCGGACCAGTACAAGGTGAAGGGCAACATCCACTGGGTCAGCGCCGCCCATGCCCATCCCGCCGAAGTAAGGCTCTATGACCGCCTGTTCCGGGTCCCCGAGCCGGCCGGCGTGGAAGACCTCAATCCCGACTCGGTCAAGGCCGTGAGCGCGCAGCTGGAGCCGGCGCTGGGGAAAGACGCTTCGCTCGACGCTATCCAGTTCGAAAGACACGGTTATTTCGTTCGCGACCGGCACGACGCGGCGGTCTTCAACCGCACCGTTTCCCTGCGTGACTCCTGGGGCAAGACCGGTGTATAATCATCGGTTTACCGCTTCACCCCCCTCCCAGCCCCAGGACACAGGAAAGCCAACCGCGTGAGCCTCCCCAGCATCCAGCAGCAACGCTTCAACCTCGGCAAGTACACCGTCATCGCCCA
This sequence comes from Clostridia bacterium, assembly GCA_050261755.1. Lineage (GTDB taxonomy): Bacteria > Pseudomonadota > Gammaproteobacteria > Burkholderiales > SG8-39 > SCGC-AG-212-J23. The sequence goes on along the minus strand of JBLNDP010000059.1, from coordinate 57,210 downwards.
GCCCATCCCGCATTCGGCGCACATGCTGCGCTACACGATCTTCCTCGGCCGCAAGCGGATCGGCTCGCTCGCCAGCATGCCGAGCGAGGCCGATTGCCTGTACCTCGAGAAGCCGCCCGTGGTTCCGCCGCTCAAGACGTTCTACGTGACCAGCCGTCCCGGCCGCCCGAAGAAGGGCACGGTCAAGCCGCAGCCGCAGCAGGACAAGGCGCCCTCGCCGGGTTTCTCGGCGCACGACCTGCCCGACCTCCACATCCCCGCGCGGTCCGACGACCGCTAACGCAGCAACGCTCGCCTGCCGTTCCAGGTAGGCGAGCACGCGCGCAACGGGCGCGGCGAACTATCATTCGGCCTCAGGAGGAGAACCCATGAGACGAATCGCCTTTGCGCTCGCCCTTTCGCTCGCATCCGTCGCCGGCGCCGCGGACTATCCGCAGCCGCAGGAAGGGTCGTGGATCGCCCGCGACTTCCGCTTTCACACCGGCGAGACCCTGCCCGAGCTGAAGATCGCCTATACCACCGTCGGCGCGAAGACCGGCGAGCCGGTGCTCGTCCTGCACGGGACCACGGGTTCCGCGGCGAGCATGCTCACGCCGGGCTACGCCGGCGAGCTCTTCGGGCCGGGCCAGCCGCTCGACGCCTCCAAGTACTACCTCATCCTTCCGGACTCGATCGGGCACGGCAAGTCGTCCAAGCCCTCCGACGGCCTGCGCACCCGGTTCCCGAGCTACAACTACGACGACATGGTGGTCGCGCAGTACCGCCTGCTCACCGAGCACCTGGGCGTGAAGCACGTTCGCCTCGTCACCGGCAACTCGATGGGCGGCATGCAGACGTGGCTCTGGACGGAGAAGTACCCCTCCTTCATGGACGCCGCGGTGCCGATGGCCTCGCTTCCGGCCGAGATGTCGAGCCGCAACTGGATGCTCCGCCGCCTCATCATCGACTCCATCCGCAACGACCCCGACTGGATGAACGGCAACTACACGAAGCAGCCGCGCAGCGCGCAATTCGCTTCGGTGTTCTTCGGCATCGCCACCAACGGCGGCAGCCAGGCGTACTACCGCCAGGCGCCGACGCGCGAGAAAGCGGACAAGCTGCTGGATGGCAGGCTGGCGGCGCCGTTCCGTGCGGATGCCAACGACGTCCTGTACCAGTGGGCGTCTTCCGGCGACTACAACCCGGCGCCCAACCTCGAGAAGATCGAGGCGCAGGTGCTGGCCATCAACTCTGCGGACGACGAGCGCAACCCGCCCGAGAACGGCGTCATGGAGCGCGAGCTCAAGCGCGTGAAGAACGCGAGCTACTACCTGATCCCGGGAAGCGAGAACACGGCCGGCCACGGAACCACCGCGTCTGCCAAGTGGTACAAGGACCGGATCGCCGAGCTCCTGCGCACCGCGCCGCGCCGAGGCCTCTAGTCCTTTCGCAACGCCGCGGCGACCGGAAGCGCGAGCAGGCAAAGCGCGGCCATCGCCCAGAAGGCGCCGGCGCCGAAGCGGGCGTAAAGCCCGCCCGAGGCGAAAGCGAGCAGCGCGCTCGCGGCGCCGCCGCCGATCGTGTAGAGCGCCTGCGCCGTGCCCTCGCCTCCTTCGGGGACGCTGCGGGCGATGAGGCGCATCGCGGACAGGTGGAATAGCGCGAACGTCAGCCCGTGCAACGGCTGTACGAGCGCGATGAGCGAAGGCGCCGCGGTGCTTGCCATCACGGTCCAGCGCACGATGCCGGCGGCGGCCGCAAGGCCGATCGCACCCGCCGGCGAGAGCCACGCGGCGAGCCGCGGCCCGAGGACGAAGAAGACGATCACTTCCGCGGCCACCGCTTCCGACCAGAGGAGGCTGATCGCCGGCGCGCCGATGCCCGCGTCGCGCCAGCGGATCACGGCAAACGCGTCGTGCATCGCGTGGCTGCCCAGCACGAGCGCAGCGGCGACTACGACTCGCCGGAACGCCGCAATCCGCAGCACCCCGAACCCGAAATCGGGGACGTCTACCGATTTCCGCGCGCCCGGCTCCGGGAGCCTGGACGCCATGAGAGCGGCGCAGGCGAGCAACGCGGCCTGCATCCACACGATGGACGAGAGGCCGAGCCGGGCGACGACCTGTCCGGAGACCAGCGTCCCGGCGATGAAGGCCGCCGAGCCGGCGCCTCGCACGTGGCCGTACTCGAACCCTTGCACGGCGCGCGGCCGCGCATTCTCGATGGCGAGGGCGTCCGCGAGCGCGGCCATCGGTCCGAGCGTGAAAGCCAGCGCCGCGGCCACGGCTAAGAAGCCGACCAGGCCTTCTGCGCGAAGGTACCCGAGCGCCGCCACGGCGCCGAGCGCGACGCAGGCGGTAAGGACGGTGCGGATCGAGTGCACGCGGTCGCCGAGGCGGCCCGCCGCTGGGGCCGCGAGCAGCCGCAGCGCGGTGCCCGTGCCGACAACGATGCCGAGCTCGGCGGGCGCGACGCCCCGGGATTGGAGGAATGCCGGCAGGAAGGGCGACACGACCCCGTACGAGCCGTAGATCGCCGCGTACAGCGCGACGAAGCGGAGGAAGCCGGCGTCTTTCCTGCTTATCATTACGCAATGACCGACCAGCCGAAGTGGAAGTTCGATGGCGTGCGCGTGGTGCACGGCAGCGAGCTCGACATCAACACCGCCCAGACGCCCGGCATGAATCGCGCCGCGGCCATCACCCACGCCCGCACCGGCGCCGAGAAGCTGTGGGCCGGCACCGTGGTCATCCACCCGAAGGCCAAGACCGGCGCCCATCACCACGGGCCGGTGGAAAGCGTGATCTACGTCGTGAGCGGCAAGGCGCGCATGCGCTGGGGCGACCAGCTCCAGTACGTGGCGGAGGCCGGCCCCGGCGACTTCATCTACGTGCCGCCCTACGTTCCGCACCAGGAGATCAACGCGAGCGACGACGAGCCGCTCTCGTGCGTGCTGTGCCGCTCGGGGCAGGAGCCGGTCGTGGTGAACCTCGACATTCCCGTGGTCGAGAAGCCGGAGGAAGTGCACTGGGTGGACAACATCCACCCGGCGCCGAAGAAGTAGCGAGGGCAGCAGCCTGCGCTTCCTCGCCGTCCTCACGGCGCTCCTCGGCGTCATCTACTTCTATCTCTCCTCGCGCCTGGGCGTCGGCCTGTGGTCGCGGCTCGCCCTCGCCCTGCCCTTCGTCCTCATCTGGCTCGTGCCGGCGGTCTACTGGGTCGGGGAGCGCAAGAAGAACACCTTCCTCGACGAGGCGCTGCACTTCGCGAGCTACCTCGCCATGGGCTGGCTCAACTTCGCCTTCTTCATATCGGTGGCGCGCGACATCGCCGCGATGATCGCCATCTCGTCGCCGAAGATGGACCGCGTCTACGATTTCCTCGCCGCCGACTCGGGTGCGATGCTGGTCGCGGCGGCTTCGTTCATCGCGCTGGGCGCGGGCGCGGCGGCCGCATTGCGCGGCCCGCGCGTGCGCAAGGTCGAGGTGCCGATCGAGGGCCTGCATCCCGCGCTCGACGGCTTCCGCATCGTGCAGATCAGCGACCTGCACGTCGGCCCGACGATCGGCGAGCGCTACGTGCGCGGCGTGGTGAGGCTGGCGAACGAGCTCGAGCCCGACCTCGTCGCGCTTACGGGCGACATGGTCGACGGCCCGGTGGCCCGGCTCTCCGCCGACGTGGCGCCGCTGGCGCAGCTCAAGGGTGGCGAGCGCCGCTTCTTCATCCTCGGCAACCACGAGTACTACGCCGGCGCGCAGCAGTGGATCGATCATTTCCGCGCGATCGGCATCCGTCCCCTGCTCAACGAATCCGTTTCGCTTTCAATCAGAGACGCCAAACTTCTCGTGGGCGGGGTCCTGGATCCCGCCGGAGGCGCCGCGCAGCCGCCGCGCCCTGATCTCGCCGCGGCCGGCGGCGAGAATGCCTCCTTCCGCCTCCTCCTCGCCCACAACCCGAAGCTCGCGCCGCTCGGCGCGCAAGCCGGTTTCGACCTCCAGCTCTCGGGTCATACGCACGCCGGCCAGTTCTTTCCCTGGACCTTCGCCGTGAAGCTCATCCACGCGCCCCATGCGTGGGGTCTCTCGCGCGAAGGACGCATGTGGGTCTACGTCAGCGCCGGCACGGGCTCCTGGGGCCCGCCCGTGCGCTTCGGCTCCGAGCCGGAGCTGACGCTGATACGACTAGTTCGCACATAAATAAGGCAGTACCCGCTGCCGTAGGGTGGCAAGTGCTGCACCGGCGCCGTTTTCGCTGGCTTCCTGTCGCAGATCGATGAATTCCTCGCAGCCGATCCCCCGGTAGGCCTCGCGTATCTTCGCCCCATCGAGATCAATGCCTTCGGTCGGCAACATGCAGAACAGGATGAAGACGCCGCCGCGCAGGCACCCGTCATCGCGAAGAGCGTGAATCACGCGATAGGGGCGCATGTGGTCGAAGTGGTACCCTACAAGCACGACATCGGGGTGGCATTCGGCGCAGAGCCGGACCGCCGTGTCGTGGTCGGCGGCGCACTGGACGTTGGCATGCCCCCTGAACAGGGGCGCCACGAGGTCGAGGTTCCCCGGAAGTGAAACGATCAGGATAGTGGCGCCGCGTCCTGGCTCCATGCCGAGCAACAACGAGCAATGTTCGGGCCGTGCGCCGACGTTGCAGAGGAGCGAGAGCCGTGTCGGATAGCGAATTTTCCAAGCCGCAGCACCTCGCCATCGGCAGCCATAAAGCCAGTTGCCCCGCGTGCCGGGCGCTGCTATTCGTGCGGGCGCAAGGTGAAACGGCCGGGAAGCCGATCGCCCTCGCCTGCATCGCTTGCGGCACGGTCACTCCGTATACGGTGTTGCTCGGGCGTCTCTCTTCCGCAGTCATCGAGCAGGCGAAAGCGCTGCTCGCGGAGGCGCACAGCATTCGAAGGGCAGTGCGCGACGCCCAGGTGGACGACTCGGTGCGGAGCCGGCTCGAGGAATACATCGCCCGCTCCACCAGCGACTCCCGCATCGCGATTGCCCTGATGAAGGGCGATCGCCTGGAATACCGGACGGTGAACGTCTCGTACGCCGCAATACGCGAAGGCGGCGTTCAATACATGGGGCGCACCTACCGCGATGTATTTCCCGAGGCAGCCGATGCGGGGGCCGAGGCAAAGCTGCGCGAGGTCATCGAGACGCGGCAGCCGTGGAAGATCACCGGCTTCAAAACGGCCATCCCCGGGCGCAAGGGCCCTACGTGGTGGGACGGCGAGTGCATCCCCGTGGCAAGCAACGGCAGCGGGGTCGACTCGGTCCTCGTCGTAAATTGGGAAGTCACCGCCCAGGTGCTCGCCGCGCAGGCCACGCGGCATCCTTAGGCTGCGCTAGCGCCGCTTCGCCAATGACGCGAAGAGGCCCGATGAGAGGATGAAAAGCGCGGCGGCGCTCAAGCCCAGCGACCAGTGGATTCCGACGGCGCTGCCGGCGAAGCCGATGGTGAGGCCGCTCAAGGCCCGCATGCCGAGCGACGACATGGCATACAGGCCGATGACGCGGCCGCGGATGGCGGCGGGCGCGTTGAGCTGGACGATGGTCTGCATCATCGCGTTCGACGAGAGCTCGAGGAAGCCGGCGACGAAGAGCAGGATGAGCGCGAGCGCATAGCTCGTCGACGCCGCGAAGCCCATCAGCGCGCAGGCCCACAGCATGGCGAGGACGAAGGCGGTGCGCGGATCCGGCTTGAGAAGCCCGCGGGCTTCCAGGAATAGCCCGCCGATGAGCGCGCCTGCCGCATCGGCGCTGAGGAGCGCGCTGTAGGCGGCGCCCGGGTCGCCATGGCCGAGGTCGTGGGCGTACTCCGGCATCTGCGCCTGGTAACCCGTGCCGACGAAGGCCGCCGCGCCGGCGGAGAGCAGGCACATCGCGCCGACGATGCGATTCCCCGCGGCATCGCGCAGCGTCTGCACGATGTCGGCCAGCCCGCCCAGCGCCCGGGCGCCGTGCTTCTCGCGATGGACCTCCGTGCGCCAGCACCAAAGGACGAGGGGCACGTAGAAGAAGACGTTGAGCAGGATGCCCCATGCCGGGCCGAAGACGACCATGATGCCGGCGCCCGCCGCGGGCCCCGCCACGAGGCCGAGCCACCTTCCCGTCGCGTTCAGTCGCACCGCGCTCGCCAGGTCCTTGTCGCCGACGATGTCGTGGATGAGGAGCTGCGCGGCAGGCGACCAGAACACGCCGGCGAACCCGTGCACGACGAGGATCGCCGCCGCGTGCCAGATCTCGATGCCGCCGAAGACGAAGAAGTAGCCCCAGGCGAGCGACGCGGCCATGAAGAGCGCCATGCCGATCATGATCATCTTGCGCGGGTCGAACCGGTCGGCGAGTGCGCCGGACCACACCGAGAAGAAGAGGAAGGGCAGCCAGTGCGACAGCATCGCGAAGCCGCCCAGCGCCGGCGAATGGAACTTCTGGAACATCACCCAGTAGCTGATGACGTGCTCGACGCTGTCCGCCATCATGGCGAGCGCCGAGAGCAGGAAGTAGGCGCGGAACTTCCGGTGGCGCAGCGCGGGAAAGGCGAGCTCGGCGGCCATGCGGCCGCCATTATCGGGCGCTACTCGGGCGCGCGGATGCCCATGCGCGCGAGCTGGCCGAGCAGGTTCGCTATCTGCGCGATCGGCAGCTTCACGCACACGACACTGCCGTTCTCGAGCTGCAGCGCGAGCGGCAGGTCGCGGCTGCGCGGCGCGGGCGGGAAGTAGATCTCGGCGACGCGCGAGAACGTCCGGGGCATTTCCGGCTCGGGAAGCGGGATGGTGGAGTTCATGCCGGCCACGTTACGCCCCGCCCGCGGGCGCGTCTGTGGCGTTTTACCGGTTACATCAGGAGGAACATGGCCGCCACCGCGACCCCCATGACGCCGGTCGCGAGCCACCCCCACCGCTTCAGCCTGCGCCGGGCCGCGAAGGGGCCCATGATGCGCGCGTCGCTGACCATGATCATGAGCACCACCATGATCGGTACCGAGACGATGCCGTTCAGGATCGCCGCCCAGAGCAGCACGCGGATCGAGTCCACCCCGGTCAGGTCGATCGCCACTCCCAGCACGGTGGCGATCGAGAGGATCGCGTAGAAGCCGCGCGCCTCGGCGAGGGGAAGGCCCAGGCCGATCGGCCAGCGAAAAGTTTCCGCCACGGCATACGCCGCCGACCCGGCCAGCACCGGCACGGCCAGCAAGCCGGTGCCCACGATGCCGCAGGCGAAGAGGAGGAAGGCGAAATGGCCGGCGAGCGGACGGAGCACTTCCGCGGCCTGCGCGGCGCTCTGGATCTGCGTCGCGCCGGCGGCGTGCAGCGTCGCCGCCGTGGTGAGCATGATGCAGAACGCGATGACGTTGGAGAACGTCATCCCGACGTACGTATCCAGCTTGATCCTCCTGAAATGCTCGCTTGCCTGCCCGGGCGCCTCCTTGAGGGGCTCGTGCCCTGGTGTCGCGCGCTGCTCCTCCACTTCCTGCGACGCCTGCCAGAAGAAGAGGTAAGGGCTGATCGTCGTCCCGAGCACGGCGACGAGCATCGAGACGTATTCCTTGTCGGCGGCCACGGACGGTATGAGCGTCCGGGCGAGCGCCTCCAGCGGCGTGTGCACCACGAGCACCGTTCCCACATACGCGAACAGCGCCAGCGTTAGGAGCTTCAGGATAGGCGAGTAGCGGGGAAAGGGGATGAAGATCTGCAGCGTCAGCGAGACGAGCGCGAAAAGAACGATGTAGACGCTGCTGTTTCCGCCCAGCACCAGCACCAGGGCGTCGCCCATCGCGCCGAGGTCGGCCGCAATGTTGATCGTATTGGCGAGCAACAGGATCGACACGATGAAGTACAGCACTCCGCGGGGGAAGCGGTCGCGGATGTTCGCCGCAAGGCCGTGCCCGGTGACGCGGCCGATGCGCGCGCTGACGATCTGGATCGCGATCATGAGCGGCGTGGTGAAGAACACCGACCACAGCAGCCCGTAGCCGTACTGGGCGCCCGCCTGCGAGTACGTCGCGATGCCGCTCGGATCGTCGTCCGCCGCGCCGGTGACCAGCCCGGGGCCGAGCTTCTTCAGCAGCGGTACGTGGCTTCTTTCCCGCTCGGCTTCGTCTGCTTGCACGGCGCGCATGGTAGCAGCGCGCGCCGCTCCGACGGACGCTAATTCGTCCCTGCGCTCCCGTAGCCGCCGCCGCCAGGCAGCTCGAGGACGACCGCGTCGTCCGCCGGGATCACGTACGTCTGCTTGCCGGGAAGCTCCGTGCCGCTCTTAAGGAAGGCGCGGCCTTTCCGCCCGTCGCCGCCGCCGGCGCGACCGCGCGCGGCGAATTGCCGCCGGTCGAAGGTGCCGAAGGAACAGGAGAACGGCGCATTCTCGGTGCTCGCAAGCTCCATGACAGAACCCAGGCCGCCCCGCGTGCGCCCTTCCCCGCCCGATCCGGGCAGGAACTCCCGGCGGCGGAAGATGAGCGGCGAGGCCGCCTCGGTGACCTCGATCGGAATGGAGCCGACGCCGCTCGGAAAAGCGGTGGTCGAAAGGCCGTCCTTGGTAGGCCGCGCGCCCATGCCGCCGATGCCGATGCTCATCGCATTGAAGCGGGTCGCCTTCGCCGGGGCGCCCGGAAGCTCCGGCCCGCCGGCGAGGACGAGGATCCAGATGCTCCCCGCCCCTTCGGCCGGCACCTTGCCGTGCAGCGGTCCTTCCAGGCAGCCGAACATGAGCTCCGGCAGCATCTGGCCGATGACGTGGCGCGCGGTCACGGCGCGCGGCCGCCTGGGATCGAGGATCGAGTCTTCCGGCGCGCTGACCTTCACGACGCTGAGCGAGCCCGCGTTGTTGGGCACCTCCGGCGCGACCGCGCACTTCACGCCGTACAGCGTGTACGCGTCGGTGTAGCACTTGGGCGAATTGATGCCGAAGCGCGAGGCCGGCGAGGAGCCGGCGTAGTCGATGTGCATGCCCGACTCGTCCACGGTCAGCGCGGCGCGCAGGACGATCGGCTGCTCGTAGCCGTCGAGCGGCATCTCGGCGCGCCAGGTGCCGCGCGGCAGCTTGGCGATCGCCGCCTGCATCGCCGCGCGGGAGGTATCGACGATGTAGTCGGCGATGGCGTCGAGCGACTCGAGGCGGAACTCCCGCATCATGGCCTCGAGCCGGCTTGCCGCGACTGCGTTGCACGAGATGAGCGAGAGCAGGTCGCCCTTGACCTGCGCCGGCTCGCGTACGTTCGCCGCGAGGATGTCCCAGAAGGTGGCGTTCGGCTTGCCGGCCTCGACGATCCTCATGTGCGGCACGAAGAGGCCTTCCTCGTAGACGGAAGTCGCGTCGGCCGTAAAGCCCTTGCCGCCGATATCGATCACGTGGCAGGTCGAGGCGAAGAAGCCCACCAGCTTCCGGCCGAGGAACGCGGGCGTGACCATCACGAAGTCGAAGAGATGCCCGGTGCCCATCCACGGATCGTTCGTGGCGTAGACGTCGCCCGGCTTCATCGCCTCGACGTCGAAGCGGTCGAGGAAGTGCGCGACGGCCGCCGCCATCGTGTTGACATGGCCCGGCGTGCCGGTCACCGCCTGCGCGAGCATGCGCCCGCGGCGATCGTATACGCCGGCCGAGAGATCCCCCGCCTCGCGTGTGATCGCCCCGAACGCCGTCTTGAGGAGCACCTGCGCCTGCTCTTCGACCACCGCGATCAGGCGATTCCAGATCACCTGGCGCTCGAGCGCCGCGCGCATGTCCAGCGGTGCGTTCATGTCGTCCGCTCCAGGAGCAAGTGGCCGCCGCGGCCCGCCTGCACGCGCCAGCCGGTCGGCACCACCGTCGTCGTCTGCGCCTCGGTCACCAGCACGGGGCCAGTATGCCACTCGCTAGCCTTCAACGATTCTCTTTTCATTTCAATCCATTCCGACCAGTCGCCCAAGGCCGGGTCGAAAACTCGCCTTCTCCCTCCAGCCCTTCCAACCGTATGGAAATCGGGTTCCTGCCATGGCGGCGCCTCGGCGGTGGCCACGACGTTCCAGGTCAGGAACTCGACCGGCACGTCCTGCACCCGCACGCCGTACTGCGCCTCGTAGCGCTTTTCGTACTCGGCTCTCAGCGCCTCGGCGTCCGCCGCAGCCAATTGCAGCGAAGGGAGCGCGACCATGATCTCGTGCCCCTGGCCGAGGTAGCGCATCTCGACGCTCGCGCGGACGGCGATCTTCGCACCGGGCGCGCCAGCGGCAACGATCGCCTGGCCCGCTTGCGCCATCTCGGCGATGAGGCGGTTGGCCGCCTGCGGATCGAAGGCGTCGTCGCGCTGCAGGAGCGAGCGCGCGAGCTCGTAAGCGAACGGCGCGCGCAGGAAGCCGATGGCCGAGCCGACGCTCGCATCCTTGGGAATGATGATCTTCCTGATATTCAGCAATCGGGAAAGATGCGCCGCATGCAACGGGGCCGCGCCGCCGAAGGCGATCATCGTGCAGCGCTCGGGCGTGCGGCCGCGCTCGATGGCGTGCACCCGCGCCGCCGAGGCCATGTTCTCCTCCACCATCCGGCAAATTCCGGCCGCCGCCCATTCGGCGGTGAGGTGCTGTCTTTCAGCGATCTTTTCTTCTATTGCCCTGCGGCCCCTCTCGGCGCTCAAGGCGAAGGGGAAACCTCTTGGATCGATCGCACCTAGAACCAAGTCTGCATCGGTCACCGTCGGCTCCGTGCCGCCGCGGTCGTAGCACGCCGGGCCCGGCTCGCTGCCCCCGCTTTGCGGCCCGACCGCGATGCGGCCGAGCGCATCGGTGCGCGCGATGGAGCCGCCGCCGGCGCCGATCTCGACCATCTCCGTCACCGGGATCCGCAGCGGCAGGCCGCTGCCCTTGAGGTTCCTCCAGACGCGCGCCACCTCGAAGCGGCGCGACTGCTCCGGTTGCCCCTGCGAGATGAAGTAGATCTTCGCCGTCGTGCCGCCCATGTCGAACGACAGCACCTCGTCATGGCCGGTGTCCCGGGCGATGCCGGCCGAGAGGATCGCGCCGCCCGCCGGCCCGGACTCGACGAGCCGCACCGGGAAGCGCCGCGCCGTCTCCACCGTCGTCAGGCCGCCGCCCGAGGTCATGAGGTAGAGCGGGCAGCGGAAGCCGAGCGAACGCATCTTTTCTTCGATGTTCACCAAGTACGTTGCCATGAGAGGCAATACGTAGGCGTTCGCGGCGGCGGTCGAGAAGCGCTCGTACTCTCGGATCTCGGGGCAGACCTCGCTCGAAAGCGTGACCGGCACGCCGGGAAGCAGCTTCGCCAGCAGCTCGCCCGCGCGCCGCTCGTGCGTGGGGTTGGCGTAGGAATGCAGGAAGCCGATCGCGACAGCTTCTACGTCTTTCTCCTTAAGCGAAGAAGAAAGACGAACGAAAGCAGTCTCGTCCAGCGCCTGCACCACCTTTCCGCGCGCATCCATGCGTTCCGGCACCGGGAAGCGCAGCTCCGCCGGCACGAGCGGCGCGGGGAGCTCGAGATCGAGGTCGTAGTGCTCGTAGCGCTTCTCGTATCCCATCTCGAGGATGTCGCGGAACCCCGACGTGGTGACGAGCGCCGTGCGCGCGCCCTTGCGCTCGATGAGCGCGTTCGTCGCGAGCGTCGTCCCGTGCAGGAGCACCTCGACGTCAGCCGGGCGCAAGCGCGCCTCGTCTAGGGCGGCGGCGATGCCCTCGAGCATCGCGCGCTCGGGCGCGGCGTGAGTGGTGAGGAGCTTGCGCGTCCAGCGCTCCGCTCCGCGCTGCAGGACGATGTCGGTAAAAGTTCCGCCGATGTCGGCGGCGAGTCGCACGGCCATGCCGTAATGCTACCGGCGCCGCCGCGCACGGTAGAATGGCGGCTCGAAATACACGCGGCCCTAGAACCGCGTCGAAGGGAAAGCCGGATGTCGTTCCTCGGGAAGATCAGGGGCACGGCGCGCGCCGCCGATGGCGCGCCGCCGCCGGGGCTGCTCGCGTTCTATTGGTACTTCGTCAGGCAGACCAGGGGGTGGTACGCGGCGCTCTTTGCGGCGAGCCTCGGCGTCGCCCTGCTCGACACGGTGATCCCGCTCTTCCTCGGCAAGCTGGTCTCGCTCATGTCGGCCGCGGACCGCGCCGGGGCGCTTCGCCAGGAGTGGCCGCTCCTCGCCGGCATGGTCGCGCTCGTCCTGCTCGTGCGCCCGGCGGTGCTGCTCGTCGACATGATCATCCGCACCATGGTGCTCGTGCCGGGCGCGACCGCCCTCATCCGCTGGCAGAGCCACTGGCACGTCGTGCGCCAGAGCTGGCCTTTCTTCCAGAACGACTTCGCCGGCCGGATCGCCAACCGCGTCATGCAGACCGGCAACGCGCTGCGCGAGAGCGTCATGGCGAGCATCCGCGGCATCTGGTACATCGGCGCCTACGGCGTCACCGCGCTGGCGCTGCTCACCGCCACCGACTGGCGCCTCGGCGTGCCGACGCTCTTGTGGTTCTCGGGCTACGCCTTCTTCCTCTACCGCTTCGTGCCCGCCATGCGCGAGCTCTCGCGCGCGAGCTCCGAGGCGCGCTCCGTGGTGATGGCGCGCATCGTCGACAGCTACACCAACATCCTGACGGTCAAGCTCTTCGCCCGAATCGGCGACGAGGACGCCTATGTGCGCGAGTCGGTGGACAGCCACCAGGAGGCGCTCGCGCGGCAGAACCGCCTGGTCACGAAGTCGATGTTCTCGCTCACCCTGCTCAATACCCTGCTCCTCGTCTCGACCGGCAGCGTCGGCGTATGGCTCTGGGTGAACGGCGAGATCGGCCCGGGCGCGGTCGCCGCCGCCCTGCCCCTCGCCTGGCACCTCATCAACACCTCCACCTGGGTGAGCTGGGAGGTGAGCAGCGTCTTCGAAAGCGTCGGCGTGGTGCAGGAAGGCATGCAGACGATCGCCGTGCCGCACGGCAGCGTCGACGAGCCCGGCGCCCAGCCGCTCGAGGTTTCGCGCGGCGAGATCCGCTTCGAGAACCTGGTCTTTTCCTACGGGCGGCGCGATGGCACGCGCGTCATGGACCGCCTCACCCTCGACGTCGAGCCGGGCGAGCGCGTCGGCCTGGTCGGCCGCTCCGGCGCGGGCAAGTCGACGCTCGTCAACCTGCTCCTTCGCTTCTATGACGCCGAAGGAGGCCGGATCCTCATCGACGGGCAGGACATCGCGCGCGTCACGCAAGAAAGCCTGCGCGCCGCGATCGGCATGGTGACGCAGGACACCTCGCTCCTGCACCGCTCGATCGCCGACAACATCCGCTACGGCCGTCCCTCCGCCAGCGACGCCATGGTGGAAGCGGCGGCAAGAAAAGCGCACGCGCACGAGTTCATCGCGGATCTGTGCGATTGGAGGGGCCGCAGGGCCTACGCGGCCCACGTCGGAGAGCGCGGCGTCAAGCTCTCCTGCGGCCAGCGGCAGCGCATCGCCCTCGCGCGAGTCATCCTGAAGGACGCGCCGATCCTGGTGCTCGACGAGGCGACTTCGGCGCTCGACAGCGAGGTGGAGCTCGCCATCCAGGAGCAGCTCCTCGGCCTGATGGAAGGCAAGACGGTCATCGCCATCGCGCACCGCCTCTCGACCATCGCGCGCATGGACCGCCTCGTCGTCCTCGACAAGGGCCGCGTCGTGGAAAGCGGCACCCACGCCGAGCTCCTCTCGCTCGACGGCCACTACGCGAAGCTGTGGCGCCACCAGTCGGGCGGCTTCCTGCCGGAATTCGGGCTCGAGGAAAATCTCGCGTAGCATGCCCCCCAAGGGGGAAGCACATTGAGAGCCGTCCTTATCTTGTTGTGCATGCTGGCGGCGCCGCTCGCGCCGGCCCAGGAGTCGAATCCGCTCGTCGGCACCTGGAAGCTCGTCTCCAGCGCCACCGACCCGGCCGGCCGCAAGAGCGCCACGCTCGGCCGCGAGCCGCACGGCACGCTCATCTTCACCGCCGACGGGCACTACTCGCTTTTCATGGCGCGCTCGGGCCTGCCGCGCTTCGCGGCCAACAGCCGCGACCGCGGCACGGACGACGAGAACCGGGCCGTCGTCGCGGGCACCCTCGCCCACACCGGCCGCTACGCCGTGAACGAGCGCCAGGGAACCTTCACCTGGCACATCGAAGCGAGCACGTTTCCGAACTGGAACAACACCACACAGGTGCGCGAGTTCAGCGTCGCCCAGGACGAGCTGCGCTACACGAGTCCCAGCGCCTCGGCCACGCCGGGCACGGCGCTCGAGGCGGTCTGGCGGCGGGCGAAGTAGGACCTACTCCGCGTCCGGGTCGACCGGAATCACGGCGGTAGAGGTGGACGGCGCGCTCGCCCCCGCGGATGCCGACGGCGTGAGGATGTAGCGATCCACGACGACCGCCCGGGATTTCTTTTCCTGTATGGGAAATCCTTGCGCGTCGCGCAGCGTGTAGGGCGGGTCGATGGCGGGCTGCCGGGAAGCGCATCCCGCGAGCCCGATGCATGCCGCTGCGAGGAACCGGTGCACGGCGAACCCACAGGCAGGAGGCGTGCCCGCCCCGGCCGTACAATCGCCGGTCCATGTGCGGCCGCTACGTCAGCCCCGACAGCGCCTCGATCGAGCGGCAATGGCAGCTCCGCCGCTCCCCGGGCACGCCCTTCCCCGCCCGCTACAACGTCTCGCCGGGAACCGAAGTCCCGGTTCTGCTTCTTAGAGAAAAAATGCTTGAGTTAAGGATTGCGCGCTGGGGCCTCATTCCTCATTGGTGGACTCAGCCGGCTCCGCCGCGCCTGGCCCACAACGCGCGCTCGGAAGAAGCCATTTCCAAGCCGCTCTGGCGCGACGCGATGCGCGGGGCGCGGGCGCTCATGCCGGCGGTCGGCTGGTACGAGTGGCGCGAGAAGGACCGGCAGCCTTTCTACTTCGCGCGCAGCGACGGCCGCCTCTCCTGCATCGCCGCGCTGTTTTCCCTCTACCAGGGAAAGCTCACGTGCGCGCTCCTCACGCGCGGAGCGCCCGCGCCGATCGCGCAGGTGCATGACCGGATGCCCATCGTCCTCGACGAAGCCGCGCAGGAACGCTGGCTCGCCACGGGCGCGCTGCCTCCGGAGAATCCGGACCTGCTTTACCACCCGGTCAGCAAGCTCGTGAACGGCTCGCGCGCCGAGGGGCCGGAGCTCATCGAGGCGCTGGCCGGATGAGCGACGAAGAAGCGCAGCGCCTCGCCGCCGAGATCGAGTCGCTCAAGCGCGAGCTCGACAGCCTGACCTACGGCGTCTCGCACGACCTGCGCGCGCCGCTGCGCGCCATCGACGGATTCGCGCGCATCCTGGCGCAGGACAAGGCCGGCCAGCTCGACGAGGAAGGCCAGCGCCTGCTCGCCATCATCCGCGAGCAGAGCGGCCGCATGGCGACGATGCTGGACAGCCTGCTGGCGCTCTCGCGCCTCGGCCAGCAGGAGCTCCGCGGCGCCACGGTCGACATGCGCGCCGCGGCGAGCGAGGCCTGGGGCGCGCTCAAGCCGGCCGCGAGCGTGGAGTGCGCCCTGCCGGAGCTGCCTCCGGCGCACGGCGACCGAGCCATGCTGAAGCAGGCCTGGAGTCACCTCCTCGGCAACGCCCTCAAGTACAGCGCGCAGCAGGCGGCGCCGCGCGTGGAAGTTTCCGGCACGCCGCTCGACGACGAGATCGTCTACTGCGTGAGCGACAACGGCGTGGGCTTCGACATGCGCCAGTACGGAAAGCTCTTCGCCGTCTTCCAGCGGCTGCACGGCCCCAGCGAGTTCGAGGGCACCGGCGTCGGCCTCGCCGCGGTCCATCGCATCGTCTCGCGCCACGGCGGCCGCGTCTGGGCCGAGAGCTCGCCCGGCGCCGGCGCCAAGTTCTACTTCAGCCTCCCCGCCCGGACGCCGGGCTGAGGCCGCCAAAGATCCGGAGTCGCGAACCGGGTTGAATCAGGTGCCCAGGTAGAGCTTCTGTACCGCCGGGCTCTTCTCGAGCTCGCGAGCGTTTCCTTCGAGCGAGACGCGGCCCGATTCGAGCACGTAGGCACGGCTCGCGCACGAGAGCGCCATCGCCGCGTTCTGCTCGGCGAGGAGGATGGTCATGCCCTCGTCAGCGAGGCGGCGAACGGTGCGCGCGATCTCTTCGACGATGATCGGCGCGAGGCCGAGCGTCGGCTCATCGAGCAGCAGGCACCGCGGCTGCGCCATGAGGCCGCGCGCGATGGCGAGCATCTGCTGCTCGCCGCCCGACATGGATCCCGCGAGCTGGCGCCTGCGCTCGGCAAGGCGGGGAAAAAGCCCGTACAGGCGCTCGAGGTCGGCTTCCGGCCGATCGCGGTCGGCACGGCTGTAGGCGCCCATGAGGAGATTCTCGGCGACCGTGAACTTGACGAAGACCTGCCGGCCCTCGGGCACGAGGACGAGGCGCCGGCGCACGCGCTCCGGCGTCGAAGCGCGCGTGATCGGCGCGCCGTCGAAGCGAATCTCGCCGGAGCTCGGCGCCTTCAGGCCGAGCATTGCCCGCAGCGTCGTCGTCTTGCCGGCGGCGTTCGCGCCGATCAGCGCCACGATCTCGCCCGGCGCCACGGACAGCGTCACGTCGCGCAGGACGTGGTTCTTGCCGTAGTGGACGTTCACGCGCTCGAGCTCAAGCATGGGCGCGCCCGAGGTAAGCCATCACGACGGCCGGGTCCTGGAGCACCTCGCGCGGCGTGCCGTCGGCGATCTTTGCGCCATGATGCAAACCGATCGCGCGGTCGGCGAGCTTGCCGAGGAAGTCGATCTTGTGGTCGATGATGCAGAGCGTCATGCCCCCCGCCTTCAGCTCGCGCAGCGCCGCCTCGAGGCTCGCGATCTCGGCGGCGCCCAGGCCGGATGCGGGCTCGTCGAGCAGGAGCAGCTCGGGCTCGCACATGAGCGCCATGCCGACGCCGAGCATCTTCTCTTCCCCGTAGGAGAGCTCGGCCGCGAGCGCGTCGCGCGCGGAATCCAGGCGGCATAGACGAAGAATCTGCCTGGCTTGGGCATCGACCGAATCGGAAATCCGGTGAAAGCCCAAGAGCGTCTTGAGTCGCCGCGCCCCCAAGCGCCGCTTCAGCGCGAGGTGGCCCGCGATCGCCAGGTGCTCCATCACGGTGAGCTCGGAGAAGAGCTGCGGGTTCTGGAACGTCTTGACGAGCCCCGCGGCCGCGATGTCGTGTGCCTGGCGCCCCGCGACATTCGCGCCCTTCCACACGATGCGCCCGGCGGTCGGACGGATGAGCCCGGCGATCAGGCTGAGAAGCGTGGTTTTCCCGGAGCCGTTCGGCCCGAAGACGCCGACGATCTCGCCCCGCCCGATCGAGAACGAAACGTCGGCCACGGCGGTCAGGCCGCCGAAGCGCTTCGTCAGCCCGCCGATCTCAAGCAGCGGCATGCGCACGCCCGCGAAAGATGCGCACCGCGCTGCCGTACAGGCCGTTCGGCATGACGAGGATCGTGAAGATGAGGATCGCGCCGTAGACGATCGAGCGGACCTCGGCGGAGAAGTGGATGACGTGCGGGAGCGCGGTCAGCATGATCGCGCCCAGCACCGGCGCGGCGACCGCGCTGCGCCCGCCGAGGAGGACCATCGCGATGATGCCGAGCGACTGGTCGATCGAGAGGAACCCCGGCTCGAGCGAGCCAAGGTAATAGGCGTAGAGGCTCCCCGCGAACGCCGCCAGCACGTTCGCCGCGACGAACGCCGCGAGCTTGTAGCGGAAGACGTTGATGCCGAGCGTGTCGCCGAGCTCGTCGTTCAGGCGGATCGCCGCGAGGCAGCGGCCCATCCACGAGTGCACGATTCGCCAGCACACGAGCAGCGTGAGCCCCAGCGCGGCGAGGCTCATGTAGTACCAGGCGACGCTTCCTTCGATCGGCACGACGCCGCGGCCGGGCACCCAGAGCGTCGCCTTGTCCTGCAGATTGATGCCGAGCGACCCGTTCGTGACGCTGTTCCAGTTCAGGACGGTGAGGCGCGCCATCTCGGAGAACGCGAGCGTGACCACCGCGAAGTAGAACTCCTTGAGCCGGAAGCGGAAGCAGATCGTTCCGACCACGACCGAAATCACGGCGACCAGAAGCGCGGCGAAGGCCACCCCGCCCCAGTACGAAAGCCCGAAGTGCTGCATGGAGAGGTGGGTCGCATACGCGGCGATGCCGAACGCGGCCGCATGGAACATGGAGAGCTGCCCGGTGAAGCCGAAGATCAGGTTGAAGCTCACCGCGAGCATGCCCTGCAGGTACGCGAAGACGAGGATCGTCAGGACGACGTCGCTTTGCACGCCCAAGGGGACAAGGAGAAGCGCGAGAAGGATCAAGAGCACAAAGACGATGCGATTCATCTGCGTCCCGCGAATAGCCCGGAGGGCTTGAAGAGGAGGATCGCAACCAGGAACACGAGGCCGTACACGTCGCGGAAGGCCAGCGGCAGGTAGATCGAACCGATCCCTTCCGTGACGCCGAGGATCAAGCCGCCCACGAGGGCGCCGCTGACGCTGCCGATCCCGGCGAGGATCGCCGCCTCGACCGCTTTCAGAATGAAAAGGCTGCCCAGCGTCGGCTCGAGCGAATAGAGGCTTGCGTAGAGCGCGCCCCCCAAGCCGGCGAGCGCAGTCGAGTAGACGACCACGCCGCTTTGCAGCCGTGCCGTCGGCACGCCCATGAGCGCGGCGGCTTCCGGGTTCTGCGCGTAGGCGAAGGCCGCGCGGCCGACCCAGGTACGCGTGAGCGCGGCGTACGTGCCGAGGATGGCCGCGAGGAGAAGCGCGAAGACGACGATCTTGATCTTGGGGAGCACGAGGCCGGCGAACGAGAAGACGCCGGGCAGCACCCGATGGAGCTCCTTCGGCGTCGAGGTAAAGATAAGGAGCGCCACCGACTCGAGCACGGCGATCATCCCGATCGAGACGAGCAGCCCGTTCACGAGGTTGTTTCGCGTGAAGCGGAAGAGTCCCTGGTCGGCGATCAGGCCCGCGAGCGCGGTGAGCGCGACGGCCGCGAGCACCGCGAGCGGATACGGCAGGCCGGCCGTCTCGCTGAAGTACCACGCGGCGTACGCGCCGAGCATCATGAACACGCCGAGCGCGAAGTTCACGATGCCGGTGATGCCGAACGTCAGCGTGACGCCGAGCGCGATGATCCCGTAGAGGGTCCCGACAATGGCCCCGTTGAGGAGCTGACCGGCGATCAGCTGCCCCACGGAGCCGGCGCTTTACTTCGGGCTGACGCGGGTCGCGGTGATCGCGCCGCCCTTCTTCATGTGCAGCACGTCGAAGTCGAACACCGCCTCGCCGGTCTCGTCGTAGCGGATGTTCCACAGGCCGCTATAGCGCATGGAGAGGAGCGCCTTCTTCACCTTGGCGACGTCGTCGACCGTGCCCGCCTTCTTCATCGCCTCGACGAGCATGTAGACGTGGTCGTAGCAGGACGACGAGCAGAGCGGCGCCTGGTCGTACGGGAAGTCGTTCGTCTTGTAGAACGCCTTGTACGCCGCGACGAACGTCTTCACCTTCGGTTCCTTCTTCTCCGCCTCCTCGAAGTACTTCGGCAGGTAGGCGATGTAGTTGTCGATGAGGTCCTTGTTCTTGAGGCCCGGCCCCATCGAGCCGCGCACCAGGAAGAAGTTCCTGAAGAGCCCGCCTTCGGTCGCCTGCCGCACGATGTCGTAGAGCACCGCGTCGGTGTAGCCCGGGAAGAGGTAGTCGGCCTTGCCGGCGGCGAGCTTCGCGAGCGGCGCGGTGAAGTCCTTCGTGCCCGGCTCGAAGAGCTCGATCTGCAGGTCGATGCCCGCCTGCTTGAAGATCGGCGAGTAGATGTCGACCGCCACCTTGCCGAAGGCGTCGTTCTGGAAGAGCATCGCGGCCTTCTTCGCGCCCTGCTTCTTCAGGTAGTCGACCAGCAGCTGGCCGAAGCCCGCCGAGCCCGCGTCCCAGTTCCAGGTGCGCACCAGGTACTCGTGGCTGGGCTTGCCGAGCATCGCGTGGATGGCGGTGGCGCCGCCCATCATGAGGAACTTGCCGTTCTGCTGCGTCGCGTAGGGCTCGATGCCGTTGAAGACGTTGGTGAGGAAGGGCCCGAACACATAGCGCGTCTTCTCCTGCTCGAGGAGCTGCTTGAGCTGAATGAGCGCCTCCTGCGGGTTCGCGCGCGTGTCGGGCGAGATGAGCTGCAGCTTGTAGGTCTTGGCGCCGACCTTGAAGCCGCCCGCCTTGTTGATCTCGTCGATCGCGAGGGCCGCGCCCTGGTGGCCCATCCACCCGTAGGTGGCGAGCGTTCCGGTCTGGGCCTCGATCTGCCCGATCTTCACGACGTCCTGGGCGAATGCGGAACCGCACAACGACAGTGCTACGGCGACGAGCCAAGCGCGCATGGGATCCTCCTCCTCTGGCGGCGCACTGTAACATATGACTGGCATATCACAAGGCCATGCCGAGCGTGCCCCGCCCAAAGAAGAAAGCCTCCTCCCGTAGCGCGCGCGCCTCGTCGCCTACGCTCTCCGACCGCGCCTACCGCGACATCGAGGAGCTGATCGTCACGCTCCAGCTTCCGCCCGGGAGCGCGGTGTCCGAAGGCCTGCTCTCCCACCGCCTCGGCATCGGCCGCACGCCGATCCGCGAGGCGCTGCAGCGCCTCGCGCGCGAGAGCCTTGTCCATATCCTGCCGCGGCGCGGGATCATGGTCACCGAGATCAACGCCCGCACGCAGCTCCGGCTGCTGGAGGCACGGCGCGAGGTCGAGCGCCTGGTCGCGAGGAGCGCTGCCCGCCGTGCAATCCCCGCGGAGCGAAAGCGCATGGCCGAGATCGCCGAGCGCTTCGAGGCGAGCGCGCGCAGGAACGACGACAAAGCCTTCATGCGCGTCGACCGCGAGTTCAACGAGCTCTCGCTCGCCGCGGCGAAGAACGAGTTCGCGGGCGGCGCGATGCGGCTCATGGCGGGCCTCTCGCGGCGCTTCTGGTACCACCACTACAAGAAGGCGGCCGACATGCCGGAGACCGCCAAGCTCCACGCCGACATCGCGCGCGCCATCGCCGCGGGCGACGAGGAGGCGGCCGCGCGCGCGACCGACCGGCTCATGGACTCGGTGCAGTCCTTCACCCGCGACACGGTCACGGCGGACGGTTGAAAAAGGCCCGGGTGAAGCGCATACTGCCATACGCCTGATATATCAGATGCTTAAGAGGATGTGCCCATGAGCGCCGTTCCCGCCCCCGCCGCCTTTCCGGACGAGCTGATCGAGAAGCACGAGATCACCGAGCGCCAGGCGCGCTTCCGCGAGGACTACAAGTCGCAGATCCACCGGCTCTACTCCGGCCCGGTGCACATCGGCTTCATCTACGTGGTCGGCCTCGCCACCATCTCGTGGTGCGTCTCGCGCATGCAGCACGCGACCTGGGAGTGGCTGCTCGTGGTGCCGGTCTTCTTCTTCTCGAACCTCTTCGAGTGGTGGATCCACAAGTTCGTGATGCACCGGCTGGTCGACGTCTTCGCGCTGCGCGCGATCTACGACCGCCACACGCGCCAGCACCACCAGTACTTCACCGAGCACGAGATGACGGTCGAGTCGACGCGCGAGTGGCGCATCATCTTCTTCCCCTGGCGCGCGCTCCTCACCTTCATGGCGATGGGCACGCCCTTCGCGTTGCTCCTCGCCTGGGCGGTGAACCCGAACGCGGGCTACATCCTGATGGTGACGATCGTCGGCCAGTACCTCATCTACGAGACCTTCCACTACTGCTGCCACGTGCACGACAACTGGTTCGTGCGCTACACGCCGTTCGTGAACACGATCCGCCGCCACCACACGGTTCACCACGCGCAAGGCGTCATGATGGAGCGCAACATGAACCTCACGTTCCCGATCGCGGACTGGTTGATGGGCACCTCGGACCTGGACCGCGGGCTGCTGGGCCACCTCTTCAACGGCTACAGCATGAAGCACGTGAAGCCGGAGCTGCGCGCGAAGCTCGCGGGGCTCTCGTAGCCCGATGACGGACCGCCGCGCCGGGGTGCGGCTCGCCGCGGAGGTCGTCGTGGCGGGCGGCGGCGCAACCGGCGTCGCCGCCGCGGTGACCGCGGCGCGCCAGGGCCGGCGCGTGGTGCTTCTCGAGCGCTACGGCTTTTGCGGCGGCGGCGCGGTGGCCGGGCTCTCCGGCACCGTGTGCGGCCTCTACCAAGCCTCCGAGCGCGCCTCCGCCGGGCCGCAGCAGGTCGTCTTCGGCTTCGCCGACGAGTTCGTGCGGCTCCTCGAGAGCCGCAGCGGCCTGACGGCGCCCATGCGCTACGGCAAGACCTGGACGCGCGTGCACGATCCGCTCGTCTGGCGCGAGGCGGCCGACCACCTGCTGCGCGAAGCGGGCGTGCAAGTGCTCTTCCACGCGACGGTGACGGGCGTCCTGCTCGAGGGCGAGCGCGTCGCCGGCGTCACGGCGTACTGCAAGCAGGGACCGCTCGAAGTCCGCTCGGACATCACCATCGACGCGAGTGGCGACGCAGACCTCGTGGCGATGGCGGGCTTCCCGACCTTCGTCGGCGACGACGGGCGCGTGCAGAACCCCACCATGATCTTCCGCCTCGGCGGCGTCGACGTCCCGAGGTTCCTGCGCGCGTACGGCGCCGACACGATCATGCCGGAGGCCGTCTCGGAGCTCCTGAAGAAGCACCACGGCCGCGGCTACTTCCTGCCGCGCGCGAAGATCTGGCTCTTTCCGACCACGCGGCCGGGCGAGCTCCTCTGCAACTGCACCCGCGTCGTCGGACCGGACGCGCGCGAGCTCAACACGCTCCTCGCCGCCGACTTCACCGATGCCGAGATGGAAGGCCGCCGGCAGGTGCGCGAGTACGCGCGCTTCTTCCGCGACCACCTCGCCGGCTGCGAGGCGAGCTGGGTGAACGACACCGGCGTCCAGGTCGGCGTGCGCCAGACCCGGCAGGGCCGGGGCGTGGCGCTCCTTCGCAACGAAGACGTCGTTCGGGGCAGCAAGTTCGCCGACGCCGTGGCGCGCTCGCCGTGGCCCATCGAGCTGCATGCGGGCGCGAAGCCGCGCGTCGAGTGGCTCCTCGAGGACTTCTACGAGGTGCCGTACGGCTGCCTCGTGCCCGAGCGCGGCGAGGGCCTGCTCTTCGCGGGCCGCTGCCTCTCGGCCCAGCACGAGGCGGTGGCCTCGGCACGCGTGACCGCGCAATGCTTCTCCTATGGGCACGCGGCCGGACACGCCGCGGCGCTCTGCCTCGAAGACCGTCGCCAGCCGCGCCAGCTCAGCGGAGCCGAGGTGCGCGCGCGCCTCGACCGCGACGGCGCGCGGCTCGGCACTTACGCACCCGCACTGGAGTCCACGCCATGACCCCCGAGCAGATCCTCGCCATTCCCCCGCGCGTCCTCAAGCAGGCGCAGCGCGAGCACTACTTCCGCGAGGGGTACCTCCTCCTCGAGAAGGCGATTCCCGATGAGTGGATCGCCCGCCTGCGCGCCGCGACGGACGAGCTCGTCGAGCGGGGCCGCAAGGTGACGCGCTCCGACAAGATCTACGACCTCGAGCCCGGCCACCGCGCCGACGCGCCGCGGCTACGCCGCGTCTCGAACCCGGTCGAGCAGCACCCGGCCTACTGGGACTACGTGACGAAGTCGCCGCTCCCGGACATCGTCGCCGACCTGGTCGGCCCCGACGTCAAGTTCCACCACTCGAAGCTCAACTTCAAGTGGGCGCACGGCGGCGAGGAAGTGAAGTGGCACTACGACATCAGCTTCTGGCCGCACACCAACTATTCCCCGCTCACGGTCGGCACGTACCTCTACGACTGCGGCATGGACAACGGCCCGCTCGGCGTCCTGGCGCGCAGCCACGAGATCGAGCCGATGGCGTCGCAGTACGGCGCGGACGGCAAATGGACCGGCTGCCTGAACGAATCCGACGTGAGGAAAATCGACCGCAGCAAGGTCGTTTACCTGCCAGGCCCGGCCGGTTCCCTCACCTTGCACAATTGCCGCACCTGGCATTCGTCGGAGAAGAACCTGTCGGACGCCGGCCGGCCGCTGCTGCTCTATACGCTCACTTCGGCGGACGCCTTCCCGTACACGGTGAACCCGATCCGCTCGAAGTACGACCAGACCATCATCCGCGGCAAGCCGGCGCCGTGGGCGCACCACGACCCGCGCCCCTGCCTCATGCCGCCCGACTGGTCCGGCGGCTACACCTCGATCTTCGCGCTCCAGCAGGAAGAAGAGAAGAAAGCCGCGGCCGGAGGCATGTGATGAAGCTCCTGACCCCTGCCCAGAAGGAGCAGTACTTCCGCGACGGCTACGTGCCGAAGATCCGCGTCATGAGCGAAAGCGCGGCGAACGAGGCGCGCGCCGCGCTCGAGGACTACGAGAAGCGCTCGGGCGGCCCGCTGCGCGGGAACCTCCGCCACAAGACGCACCTCCTCTTCCCGTTTCTCTCCGAGATCGTGCGCAACGAGCGCGTGCTGGATGCGATCGAGGATCTCTACGGCCCGAACCTCCTCTGCTGGTCCACCAACTTCTTCATCAAGGAGGGCCGCAACCCCGCCTTCGTGAGCTGGCATCAGGACGCGACCTACTGGGGCCTCTCCTCCCCCGACGTCGCCACCGCCTGGATCGCGCTCACGCCGAGCACGATGGAGAACGGCGCGATGGGCGTGATTCCGGGCTCGCACAAGGTGCAGCACGCCCACCGCGACACGTTCGACAAGAACAATCTGCTCACCCGCGGGCAGGAGGTGGCGGTGGAGGTCGACCAGTCCAAGGCGGTGTACTTCGAGCTCCAGCCCGGCGAGGCCTCGCTCCACCACGTCCTCCTCGTGCACGGCTCGCCTCCGAATGCGTCGAACGAGCGGCGCATCGGCTTCGCGATCCGCTACATCCCCACCCACGTCAAGCAGCTGCACGGCGAGGAGAGCGCCACGCTCGTGCGCGGCGTCGACACCTACAACTACTTCGAGCACGAGCCGCTGCCGAAGGGCGAGCTCGAGCCGAAGATGGTCGCGCTGCACAAGGAGATCACGGAGAGGAACGCCAAGATCCTCTACCGCGGCACCAAGATCGGGTCCTTCGAGGATCCGGCCGCTAAGGGAGCGTATCGATAGCCATGGCGAGCCACGCAAAAGGCGACGGAAACATCCCCCCGCGCGACGCCGGGAAGCGCGGATTGAAGCGCGTGATGACGCTGGGCGGCGCCTACGGTACGCGCAACTACACGATCAAGGACCTGCGCGACGCGAAGGGCAAGCGCGTCCTCACGGAGACGGTGCCTTTCTCGGTGGAAGAGGCGGCGGCCGCGGAGGAAGCGGGCATCGACACGATGAAGGTGCGCTTCGATCCGAAGCAGCCGGAGCTCGCCATCGCGATCCGCAAGGCTGCGCCGAATACCTTCATGTCGTTCTCCGTGCCGCTCGTCGCCGCCGCGAGCGAGACCGAAGCGGTGCGCCTGGCGTATACCGCGATGGAGATCGGCGCCGACGCCATCATGTGCCAATGGTCGCCGCGCTTCGTCGCTGCCGCGGCGGAAGCCGGAGTGCCGGTGCAGGGCCACGCCGGCCTCGTGCCGCGGAAGAGCACCTGGACCGGGGGCCTGCGCGCCGTCGGGAAGACCCTCGACGAAGCGCTGTGGATCTATCGCGAGATCAAGAAGCTCGAGGAGGCCGGCGCCTGGGCGGTGGAGGTCGAGGTGATTCCCGAGGCGCTGCTGAGAGAGATCTCGAAGCGCACGACGCTCCTCACGTCCTCGATCGGCGCCGGCGGCGGCGGCGACATCCAGTTCCTCTTCGCCGACGACATCCTCGGCAACAACGGCCCGCCCTATCCCCGGCACTCCAGGCAATACCGGAACATTTACAAGATGAAGCAGGAGATGCAGGCCGAGCGCGTCGCGGGCTTCAAGGAATTCATCGCCGACGTGAAATCGGGCGCCTTCCCGGCCAAGGAACACGTCATCGAGGCCCCCGACGGCCTGATCCGCTCCTTCCTCGACCAGGTCGACAAGAAGCGCTGACCTCGGGGCTCCGTCCCGGGTCTTGAGGTCAGCGTAGTAAGATCGCCGCCTTCCAAGAGGAGAGACTCGGATGATCGACCTGTACGCGGCGGGGACGTCGAACGGAGTGCGAGCGCGCATGGCGCTCGAGGAATGCGGCCTTGCCTACAACCTGAAGCCCATCGACCTGTCGAAGGGCGAGCAGAGGACGCCGCAGTACCTCGCGATGAATCCCATGGGCCAGATCCCGGTGATCGTCGACCACGAAGGCCCGGGCGGCAAGCCGGTGACGCTCTCGCAATCGACGGCCATCCTGATGTACGCCGCCGAGAAGTCGGGCAAGCACCTGCCGAAGGATCCGGCGAAGCGCCCGGCGATGCTGCAGGCGCTGATGAGCGCCTCGACGGACATCACGCCGAACTTCGGCGCGGCCACCGCGATCAAGAACGCGAAGGACTCCTCCGCGCCGATGCTGGAGCTCTTCAAGACGCGCCAGAAGGGCATGTTCAAGGTCTGGGACGATCTCCTCGCGAAGCGCAAGTACGCCGCGGGCGACGAGTTCACCATCGCCGACATCTCGCTCTACGCGGGCTACTGGCGCACGAAGGGCGCGTTCCCCGAGTGCGTGGAGGGGTTCAAGAACCTCGAGCGCTGGGGCGCCGAGATGGCGGCTCGGCCGGCGATGCAGCGCGCGACGAAGTTCTAGCGCGGCACCGCGGACGAGTTCCGCGGCGAAGTATCGGGGACGTTCACGCCGGGAACGGCGGACGAGCCCGTGGACGCCGAGCCGGTGCCCAGCGGGTCGACGCGGTCGAGCACCGCCTCGGCCCTGCTCCGGTCGAGGAGCAGCCACTCCTGCAGGCCTTCCATGGTGTCGCAGTCGACGCCGCGGTTCGCGATGCATTTCTGCCGCGCCCGGTCGATGCGCGCCTCGCGGTCCTGCTGCAGCTCCATGGCGCGCTCGCGCCGCGCCTGGTCGATGGCGGCCGGGTCGACGTTCACGGCTCTCTGCGCGAAAGCGATCGCAGGCAGGGAGAGAAGGGCTGCGAGTACGATACGGTTCATGGGCGCCTCCGCGCCAATGATGTGCAAAGCCCGTGCCGCTTGAAATAGCCCGTTACGCCCCTACCTTGGGGGCGTATAAGACCAATAGCCGAAGGGGTCCCGCATGCGACGCTTCCTCCCGTACGTCCTCGCCCTGGCAGCGTTTTTCTCGCTTTCGGGCTGCGGCTACAACACCATGCAGCAGCAGGACGAGTCGATCAAGGCGGCATGGTCCGAAGTACTCAACCAGTACCAGCGCCGCGCCGACCTGGTCCCCAACCTGGTCAACACGGTAAAGGGCTTCGCGCAGCAGGAGCAGAAGGTGCTGATCGACGTGACCAACGCCCGCGCGAAGGTCGGCACCATCCAGGCGACCCCCGAGCTCATCAACGACCCGGCCGCCTTCCAGAAATTCACCCAGGCGCAGGGCGAGCTCACGGGCGCGCTCAATCGCCTGATGGTCGTGGCGGAGGCCTACCCGCAGCTCAAGTCCGACGCCAACTTCCGCGACCTGCAGGCGCAGCTCGAGGGCACCGAGAACCGCATCGCCGTCTCGCGCCAGCGCTATATCCGCGCCGTGCAGGACTACAACGTCACGGTACGCTCCTTCCCCACCAACCTCACGGCGATGATGTTCGGCATGAAGGAAAAGCCGCAGTTCACGGTGGAGAACGAGAAGGCGATCTCGGCGCCGCCGAAAGTTGACTTCTCTACCAAGTAAGCTTCTCCGCGTCGGCATCGCGGCGCTCGGCGCCGCGATCCTTGTGGCGGCCGCCGCGGTCGCGATCCCCCCGTTGCAGTCGCGCGTGACGGACCAGACCGCCACGCTGAACGCTTCCCAGAAGGACGTCCTGGAAAAAACCCTGGCGGAATTCGAGCACCGCAAGGGCGCGCAGATCGCGGTCCTCATCGTCCCCACCACGCAGCCCGAGACCATCGAGCAATACGCGGTGCGCGTGGAGGAAGCGTGGAAGCTCGGCCGCAAGGGCGTGGACGACTCGGTTCTCCTCGTCATTGCGAAGGACGACAGGAGGCTGAGGTTCGAAGTCGGCTACGGCCTCGAGGGCGCGATTCCGGATGCGGCGGCGAAGCGCATCATCGAGGACGAGATCACGCCGCGCTTCCGCCAGGGCGATTTCTACGGCGGCATCCGCGCCGGCCTCGACCGGGTCATGCGCACGATCGAAGGCGAGCCGCTGCCGCCGCCCGCGCGGGCCGCTTCCTCCGCGATGGGGCATGACTTCACGCAGTACCTGTTCCCGCTCTTCATCCTGCTCATGGTCGGCGGCGGGATCCTGAAGGCCATCTTCGGCCGTTTCATCGGCGGCGGCATCGTCGCGACCCTGATCGGCTTCGGCGTGTGGCTGCTCCTTGGCTCGCTCATCGCGGCGATGGCCGCGGCGCTCTTTGCGTTCTTTTTCTCGCTCATCAGCGGCATCCAGGCCACGGGCCGCGGCGGCTGGGGCGGTGGCGGCTGGAGCTCAGGCGGCGGATTTGGCGGCGGCGGCTTCGGCGGTGGCGGCGGCGGGTTCAGCGGCGGCGGCGGCAGCTCCGGCGGCGGAGGCGCAAGTGGCAGCTGGTAGGAAAGCGCTGCGCTTCGTGAAGCACCTGTTCGTGCCGGATTGGTACGCGCGCAGCCTTCTTTCCACCGACACCTTGCGGAAGATCGAAGAGGCGATCCGGGCCTCGGAGCGCGAGCACGACGGGCAGCTTCGCTTCGTGGCGGAAGCGAGCCTGCCGCTCCAGCACCTCTTCCGCAAGCACTCGTCGCGCCGGCGGGCCGAGGACCTCTTTGCCGCGCTGCGTGTGTGGGACACGGAGCGCAACAGCGGCGTCCTGATCTACGTGCAGCTCGTGAGCCGCCACATCGACGTCGTCGCCGACCGCGGCATCGCCCGCAAGGTGTCGCAGGCGGAGTGGGAAGAAGTGTGCCGGGCCATGGAAACGGCTTTCCGCCGGGGCGAGTTCGCCGCCGGCAGCCTGGAGGGCATCGCGCGCGCGACCCGGCTCCTCAAGAAGGCCTTTCCCAAGACGGCCGGCGGCGACAATGAGCTGCCCGACCGCCCGGTCGTCCTCTAGCCGGCCGCTGGCGGTGTAACCGGCACGCACTTTGCTCGGCGCGGGACATGGACCTGCGCTCCCACACTGCTGACTATCGCGCCGGCTTCCTGGCCGGCATCATCGCCGGAATCGTCGACGAGGCCGTGCTCACCGGCCTCGCGCTCGTCCAGGGCGCCTCCCCTTGGGCGGGAATGAAGGCCACGGCGGCCATCGCGCTGGGAGCAGACGTGCTGCAGGCGCCGGACGGCTTTCGCCTCAGCCTCTTCCTCGTCGCCATGGCCGTGCACTTCACCCTGGCGGTGTTGTTCGGCCTCATCGGCGCTGCGCTCATGCGCGCCTCTTCGCTCGGCACCAGCCTCGCCATCGGCATCCTCTTCGGGCTGGCGATCTACGCGGTCGACTTCTATTTGTTTGCACCGCTCTACGCGCCATGGATGGTCGCCCTGCGCGCCATGCCTGCCGTCATCGCGACGCACGCGCTCTTCGGCCTCGTCCTCGCGCTCGCCTACGTACTACTGCGCCGGCCGGTCGAGCGCCGGAGCGGCCTCGAGCGGCGCATCCACGGCGGGCAGCTGGAGGCCGGGCGCCGCCGCCTGGTGGACCGTCGAGCCGTTCCGGCGTACGTCCTCGCCCGCTAGCGGCCGACCGACGCGTTTTCTTCCTGCGGGACCGGCAGCTTCGGCGACCACGCCAGCCATTGCTGCTCGGGCTTCTTGTGCAGGAAGAAGACGGTGCCCGACTTGGCGCGCGGGGCGCCTTCGGGACTGGCGAACTCGATGCCGCCGGCCACGAGCGCCCGCAGCGACTCGAGGTTGACCTCGACGCCCTTGAAGAGCCCCGCCTTGAAATCGATGCCGCTCGCGTTCCAGAACGCCGAGCCGGTGCGCACGAGATGGGCGTAGCGTTGGTAGACGAGCACGTGGACGTCCGCGGCGCGCGCGTCGCGCGCCAGGCGGATCTCCTGCACGACACCCACCTCGACGCCGCGATAGAAGACCGGCGTGCTCGGGCGAAGCGACACGGGGTGGTCGGCCTTGAGCACGACCTTCAGGCCGGGCTCGCCCATCCCGACCGGAGCATGCTCGATGCCGGTGAAGCGGCGCGCGGGCGCGCCCTTGCCTTCGATCACCTGGATCTCCGGGCCGCTGATCACGGTGTTGAGGCCGCTCACCTGCCCCCAGCCCACCTGCGGCCGCACCACCCAGAAGACGGCGCCCTCGCGGGCCAGCGTCGCGGCGCTGCGCTGCAGGCGCGCGCGCACGAGGACCCTCGAGTGGTCCTCGCTCAGGTCCACGCTGCTCACCTCGCCGACCTGCACGCCGCGGTACTTGATCGGCGTCTGTCCGGCGCGCAGCCCGCCGCCGTCGCGGAACTCGATGGTGATCGCCGGCCCCATCGTGCGCATGCGATCCCAGATCAGCCAGCCGGCGACCGCCGCGGCGACGATCGGCACGATCCACATGGCGTGGATCCAGTGGCTGCGGCGCCGGACGCGCGCGCGGGGGATTTCCTCGCCGGTCACGCCGCGCCTCGCGCGGGCGTCGACTTGCGGCTCCATTCCTCGTCGCAGGCGTCATAGCCGCGCCAGATGAGGCGCGGGTTGAAGAAGGACGATGCGAGCAGCGTGAAGAGCACCACCAGCGTGAAGGCGAGCAGCCCGCGGCCGGGGAGCACCGTCGCGAGAGCGCCGAGGCGCACCAGCGCTACGAGCACCGCGAGCATGAAGACGTCGAGCATCGCCCAGGGCCCGATGACGTCGATGAAGCGGTAGATGAGCGTGCGCTGGCGGCGCCAGCGCCGCGTCTTCAGCTGCGCCGTGATGCCGAGGAAGAAGAGGCCGGCGAGCTTGACGAGCGGCACGGCCATGCTCGCCATGAAGACGATCGCCGCAACGAACCAGTAGCCGGTGCGCGCGAGCTCCACTACGCCCTGCCACACGGTCGTATCCGAGTGCAGGCCATAGCGCTGCATGGTGAGGATGGGAAAGATGTTGGCCGGCACGTAGAAGATGAGCGCGGCGAGCGAGAACGCGAGCGTCGGGACGGTGCTCGGGGTGGCCGAGTGCTCGAGCTCCGAGCCGCACCGGCAGCACAGCGACTCTTCGCGAACGCGCAGCAGGGGCACCCGCTGCACGAGGCCGCAGGTCGGGCAACCGACGACTTCCTCTTCCCGCGCGTCCATTCCTGGGGTCTACTTGCAACCTTCATTCCCAGCGAGGATGGTCCGGATGCGCTATCAGCTCTACTACTGGCCCGGGATCCAGGGGCGAGGCGAGTTCGTCCGCCTTGCGCTCGAATACGTCGGCGTCCCCTATGACGACGTCTGCCGCCGCCCGGGCGGCATGGCCGCCATGACATCCCTCCTGGAAAAGCGCTCGCCGATGAAGCCTTTTGCCCCGCCTTTCCTTCGCGCGGGGAAGCTGCTCATCGCGCAGACGGCCAACATCCTGCTCTACCTGGGGCCCCGCCTTGGGCTCGCGCCGAAGAGCGAGCCGGCGCGGCTCCTCGTTCACCAGCGCCAGCTCACCATTGCCGACTGGCTCGTCGAGGCGCACGACACGCATCATCCGATCGGCTCGGGGCTCTACTACGAGGACCAGAAGCGGGAGTCGCGCCGGCGCTCGGAGGATTTCCGCCGCAATCGCCTCGGGAAGTTTCTCGGTTATTTCGAATCGGTGGTCGAACCGAAAAGCCGGCTGACCTACGCAGACCTCTCCCTCTTCCAGATGATCGAGGGCTTGCGCTACGCCTTCCCCAACGCGATGCGGCGACTCGAGCCGCGCCATCCGCGCTGCATCGCGCTGCACGACCGCGTCGCTGCCGCGCCGCGCATCGCCGCCTACCTGCGCTCCGGGCGGCGAATCCCGTTCAATGAGATGGGCATCTTCCGGCATTATCCGGAGCTGGACTCCAAGCGATGACCCGCCCCCACATGCGACGCGCTTG
This sequence comes from Clostridia bacterium, assembly GCA_050261755.1. GTDB lineage: Bacteria > Pseudomonadota > Gammaproteobacteria > Burkholderiales > SG8-39 > SCGC-AG-212-J23. Next base: position 25,226 of record JBLNDP010000059.1, on the reverse strand, counting down.
CATCATGGGACACCCGGTGGCCCATTCGCGCTCGCCGCTCATCCACAACTACTGGCTGAAGCAGCTCGGCATCGAGGGCTCCTACGACTTCATGGACCTGGAGCCCGGCGCGTTCGCCCCCTTCGTCAGCGAAATGGAAAAAAGGGGCTATGTCGGCGGCAACGTCACCCTCCCCCACAAGGAAGCCGCGTACCGGCTCGCGGAGCAGCGCGACGAGGCCTCCGAAGCCGTGGGCGCGCTCAACGTGCTGTGGCTCGAGAACGGCCGCCTCATGGGCGGCAACTCCGACGTGCCCGGCTTCATGGCGAACCTCGACGACCAGGCGCCGGGCTGGCAGGTGCCGTCGTGCCGCGCAGTGATCCTCGGCGCCGGAGGCGCGGCGCGCTCGGCGGCGTACGCGCTGCGCCAGCGCGGCGTGCAGGTCCGCATCGTGAACCGCAGCCGCGAGCGAGCAGACGAGCTGGCAGCGCGCTTCAGCGCCAGCGCGCACGGCATGGACGCCCTGCCCGCCCTGCTGCGTGACGCCGACCTTCTCGTGAACTGCACGTCGCTCGGCATGCAGGGCAAGCCGCCGCTCGAGCTGGACCTCGCGCCGCTGAAGCGAAGCGCCGTCGTGTCCGACGTGATCTACGTGCCGCTCGAGACCGCGCTCCTTCGCGAGGCTCGCAGCCGCGGCCATCGCGTCGTCGACGGGCTCGGCATGCTGCTGCAGCAGGCGGGCTACGGCTTCAGGAAATGGTTCGGCGGCGACCCGCGGGTCACGCCCGAGCTGCGCGCGCTGCTGGAAGCCGACATCGCGCGGGCGAGCCGCTGACGATTCCCTCGTACCACCACGTGCCGGGCCTCGCGCCCGGCCGCAGGAGCTTCACGTCGAGGATGTGATAGCGGCTGGGCGAGCGCTCGCCGTTCACGAGCGCCCAGGTCCGCACCGCCGCGGGCTCCTCGCCGACGTACGCAAGGTCGAGCAGGCGGATCTTGCCCGTCTTGCCCGACTGGACCCTCACGTAAACGCGCGGAGCGCTGACCACGCCTAACGCTAGCAAGGCGATCCGCGCTTTGTCTGCCGGGCGCCGGTCGAATCCGGCGCATTCGTGTATCGCCGTTTTCGCGACGACGCGCCGTTACTTCTTCTTCGCTCCCTTGAGCATCCTGAGGAGCGCGCCAATCGCTGTCGGATATCCGTCAGCCCCCAGGCCCGCCATGACCCCGGTGGCGACCTTCGACACGAGCGAGTTGTGATAGATCGGCTCGCGCTTGTGCACGTTGGAGATGTGGAGCTCGATGATCGGCCCCGGGAACATCTTGAGCGCATCCATGAGGGGAATGGACGTGAACGTGAGCCCGGCCGGATTGATGAGGATCGCCGCCCCCTTGTCGATCGCCTCGTGGACCCACTCGACGAGCTGCCCCTCGAAATTCGACTGGCGGAACTCGATGGGATGGCTCCCCGCCGCCTTGCGGCACATCTTCTCGATGTCCGCCAGCGTCGTGCGGCCGTACACCTCCGGCTCGCGCGTGCCCAGCCGGTTCAGGTTCGGCCCGTTCAACACATAGATCGCCTTCGCCATCCGCGCTCCCTGGAAAATCGGGGACGTCTACCGATTTGCGCCCCTTTCGTCCGCATTGTGCCTGATTCGCCTCATCGTATAGTCGCGGCATGAAGAAGGTTGCGGTTTTCGGAAACGCAGGCGGCGGCAAGTCGACCCTGGCCAGGAAGCTGGCGGAGCTGACGCGCATACCGCTCTATCCGTTGGACATGATTCAGTATCCCGGCGCGAAGAAGATCGCTCACGACGAGTATCGGAAAGCGCATGCGGAGTTGCTCAGGCGCGAGGCGTGGATCATCGACGGCTTCGGTTGCCGCGAGTCCGCGTGGGAGCGGTTCGCCGCGGCAGATACGCTCATCTATGTCGATCTGCCCCTCTTCAACCACTTCCTTTGGGTGACGAAGCGTTTTGTGAAGGGATTGTTCGTTACGCCGGAGGGATGGCCGGAAGGCAGCCCGATGATCAGCAGCACGATCAGCAGCTACCGCGTGCTCTGGCTATGCCACCGCCACCTGACTCCTGCATACCGGTCGCTTGTGTCGACCGCTGCCAACCAGAAGCGCGTTCATCACCTAAGGTCCACCGCCGACATGGCCGCATTCGTGAATAGCGTGATCACCGAGACGCGACTCGCCTGACGAAGAACGTTGGCTAGATGCAAGTGTGCATACGCACAACTGAGCTTCGGACAGGGGGATAAATGGAGTGGGAGGGCTCCCTGTATGGTGCCGGAAGGCACTTATGCGAATCACCATCGGACAGACATCGGCGATCTGCGCGAATTGCCAGGGCCTGGAGTTCGAGCCGGCGGTGTCGACGATGCCATCGATCGACAAGCGCTACCGCTGCATGTCGTGCGCGAAGGAGTTCCTGCACGGCGACCTGCTCCTGAGCATCAGCGAGCAGCTCGTCGCCGCCTCGAAGAAAGACCGGAAGTCCTAGGTCGATGACCAAGACGCGCCCGAACGCGAAGCCGTGCCCCAAGTGCGGCTATCCGTTCGCGGGAACGGTGTGCCCGATCTGCAAGACGCCGGCGCGGCTCGGATACCCGGGAAGGATTTTGCCGGCCCGCTGTTAGCTTCGTTGGCATCCCTGCATACCGCGCGGCCTCGACCCCCGAATCGCGCGGGCTGGACTCTGCTGGAGCCGCTGCCCCGAGGTCCCTCCCCGGGGCAGCTTTTTTATGGGGTCCGCCGCGCCGGCGCGAGGTGGCGCGAGCCGGCACGCAGCGCTTCCTGCCGCGAGCGCTCGAGAAGCTCCCACTCCTGCAGGCCCTTCGCCGAGTCGCAGTCCACGCCGCGGTCCGCCTTGCAGCGCTCGCGCGCCTTGGCGGAGCGATCGGCGCGCTCCGGGCGCGAGGGGCGATCGAGCTGGCGGTCGCGGCCGTAGCTGCCCCCTTCGGGGATGGATTGGGCGGCCGCCGTGGCCGAGGCGGCTACACAGAGGAAGAGCAGGACGCGAGATCGCGAAAGCTTCATGTCAGTACCCGGCCTCCATGCTTCAATAACGCGCCACGGCCGACAAGGACTACGCATGGAATACGACCTGAACCAGGGACTCGTCAAGCACCTCGGCATCCGCTTCCTGGAGACCACGCCCGACCGGGTGGTGGCCGAGCTCGAAATCCGGCCCGAGGTCTGCACGCTCGGCGGCGCCATCCACGGCGGCACGCTGATGGCGCTTGCCGATACGGTCGGCGCCGTCGGCACGCTCGCGACCGGCGCCAAGACGGCCACGGCCGAGTCGAAGACCAACTTCTTCGCCGCGGCGATGGCCGGCAAGGTGCGCGCCGAGGCCACGGCGCTTCACAAGGGACGCCGCACGCACGTCTGGCAGACGCGCGTCACCGACGACAAGGGCAAGCTGCTGTCGCTCACGATCCAGACACAGATGATCCTGTGACCTTCGGCTACGATCTGCGCATGAGCCGCGCCCTCCTGTTCGCCGCCGCGCTGCTGGCAGCCCTCCCCGCCGCCGGCCAACCCTATCCCAGCAAGCCGATCCGCCTGCTCACCGGCTACCCGCCGGGCGGCTCGGCCGACTTCCTGTCGCGCGTCGCAGCGGACGAGCTCACCAAGGAGCTCGGCGCCACGGTGGTGGTGGAAAACAAGCCCGGCGCGGGCGGCAACATCGCGGCGGAGCTGGTGGCGCACGCCCCGGCCGACGGCTACACGATCCTGAACGCGACCGACAAGGCCGTGAACATGGCGCTGTACAAGAACCCGGGCTACAGCGACAAGGATTTCGCCGGCGTGATCCGGGTCGCGCGAGGACCCTGCGTGATCGTAGTGAACAGGGATTCCTCCTTCGCCAACCTGAAAGACGTCATTTCCTACGCAAAGGCGAATCCGGGGAAGCTCTTCAACGCTTCCGCCGGGTTTGGCTCCGCGCCCAACCTCGCCTCGGTGCTTTTCGAGTCGGTCTCCGGGGTCAAATTCACCTCGGTGCAGTTCAAGGGCGGCGGGCCGGCGACGCAATCGCTCATCGCCGGCGATACGCAGATCAACTTCGCCACGCCGCCCACGGTCATGGGCTTCGTGAAGGCCGGCCGCGTGCGCGCGCTGGCCGTCACGCAGGCGAAGGCTTCGCCCGCCGTGCCCGGCGTGCCGGGCGCCGAGGAAGCCGGGCTGCCGGGCTACAACTTCACGTTCTCCTTCGGCCTCTACGTGCCGGTGAACACGCCGCGCGACATCGTGAAGCGCATCCACGCCGCCGCGCTCAAGGGACTTTCCAAGCCGGAAGTGCGCGAGAAGATCGCCGCGCAAGGCATGGACGCCCTTCCCTCGGCCTCGCCGGAGCAGTTCGATGCCGAAGTGGCGCAGGAAGCGCCCTTCTGGCGCAAGCTCGTGCAAAGCTCCGGCGCCAAGGTCGAATAGTGCCGCCGGTCACGCAGGCGCTGCTGATCGGCAACGTCCTCGTCTTCCTCGCGCAGATGTCGAGCGGGATGCCGCTCGTGGAGTGGTTCGCGCTCTGGCCCGACGGCAATTTCCAGCCCTGGCAGCTCGTCACCTACAGCTTCCTGCACGGCAGCCTGCCGCACATCTTCTTCAACATGTTCGGCCTGTACATGTTCGGCTCGGACATCGAGCGGCTCTTCGGCTCGCGCTACTACCTCGCCTACTACATCGCCAGCGTCGTGGTCGCCGGGCTCACGCACCTTCTCATGACGACGCTCATGGGCTCGCCGCCCGCGCCGATGGTCGGCGCCTCGGGCGGCATCTATGGCCTGCTGCTCGCGTTCGGCTGGTACTTCCCGCAGCGGAGGGTGATGCTGCTCTTCCCGCCGATCCCCATGTCCGCGCGCACCTTCGTCGTGGTGTTCGCGGTGGTCGAGCTCTTTTTCGGCGTGACGGGGACCGCGGCCGGGGTGGCGCACTTCGCGCACCTCGGCGGGATGCTCGGCGGCTGGCTGATGATCGAGTATCGCCGGCGCTACTCGCGCCGGCGATGACTACGGGATCAGCGTAAGCGCGCTCGCCACGCCCGTCAGCTGCACGAGCGGGGCGGGGCCGCAAAGCAGGAGGCTCGCGGCATAGCTCGCCGGCACGGCTGCGGCGCCGGCGGCCACCGAGAGGATCCAGCGGGTCTTGTTCTTCATGCCTGTTGCAACGCAACGTCTGTGCCAACCGGCACGGGACGCTAAAACAAGCACTTAGCGAGGGTTCGGCGGCGCTGCGGCACTACCGCAGTGCGGGCGGCGATCTTGGGCACCAGCTTTGCTCTTTAGGTGGGCAAAGGAGATGGCCATGCCCCGACTTGCAACCCTCGCCCTCGCCGCCGCGCTCTGCATGCCCCCGCTCGCCGGCGCCCAGACGCAGGACATCCCGGCGATCGTGAGCGCCCTCGCGCCGCAGCTCGTGAACTTCACGGGCTCGACGGCGAATTTCCAGAACCTGGTGAACGGGCTCGCGCAGGGCACCCCGGTGACGCTCGTCGCCCTGACCGCGGACGGCTTCCAGCAGACGGCGACGTTCACGCCGACCAGCGCGCTTACGCCGACGCAGATCGCGCAGACATTGGAGCAGGCACGCCAGGCGCTCATCGTCCGCGGCATCGCCGCGCCGACGCCCGAGCAGATCGGCGTCTCACTGCTCGGCGGCCGGCTCGCGACGCCTTCGGGCACCTCGACCGTGGCGGCGCTGCTTCCGAACGCGCCCGCCGGAAGCGCTTCGACCGGCGCCTCCGCGCCTGCTTCGGTCCCCACGGCTAGCAACCTGCAGGTGACAGTTAGGCCGGCGAGCTCGGTTACGCCCACCCAACTGGGCACCGGCGCGACAGCGGCGGCCGCGACGGCTCCGACTGGCGCCGTGCAAGCGCCGACGCAGACGAGCGACAGCCCGCGCGTCCGGAATACGAGCGACACGCCGTTCGCCGGCAACACCAGCGATACGCCGCTTCCGCCGACCAATGTGCCTTCGGCTTCGACGGCAGGCGCGGTCCTGCCGCCGGGAAGCGTCTCCCCGGGCGTGAACACCTCGCCTGCAGCACAGATGCAAGGACGTCGCTGAGGATCGATGGGCCGGATCGTCTACATGCGCGCGCGAGAAGCGCGTGCGCATCGCCCGGGCGGCGGCCCGGCGCCCGCCGCACCGCCGCCGGCGCGCAGCATCCTCAGGGTCGGCCAGAACTGCTGCGCCGTGGCGCGGGCGCAGCGCTACGCCCTCCTCGTCGACGCCGAGGCTTACTTCAAGGCCTTCTACGAGGCGGCGCTGCGCGCCGAGCATTCGATCACCATCCTCGCCTGGGACTTCAACAGCCGCACACGCCTGCACTTCGACCCCGTCGAGCCGGGCGGCCCGCCCGCGGAGCTGGGCGAATTCCTGAATTGGCTCGTTCGCCGCAAGCGCCACCTGCACATCAACGTGCTGAACTGGGACTACCCCATGGTGTTCGGCGCCGACCGGGAATTCCCGCCGCTCTACGGCTTTGGCTGGACGCCCGCGCGCCGCGTGCACCTGCGCTACGACGACACGCACCCCGTCACGGGCTGCCAGCACCAGAAGATCGTCGTGATCGACGACGCGCTCGCCTTCGCGGGCGGCATCGACCTGACCGTCCGCCGCTGGGACACCCCGGCCCATAACCCGCACGATCCGCGCCGCGTCGCCTACGGCAAGCCGTATCCGCCGTTCCACGACCTCATGGTGGCGGTCGACGGCGCGGCGGCCCGCGCGCTGGGCGCCCTCGCCCGGGAGCGCTGGGAGGTCGCGACCGGCTCGAGCTTGCACGCGCCGGCGGAGCCGCCCGCGCGCGCGGAGGCGGATCCCTGGCCGACTCACCTCGTCCCCGACCTCGCGAACGTCGAGATCGGCCTTTCGCGCACCATGCCGGCGCGCGGCGAGGAGCCGGCCATCAAGGAAGTCGAGCGGCTCTACCTCGACATGATCCGCTCCGCCCGGCAGTCGATCTACATCGAGAACCAGTACTTCACGGCGCCGCGCATCGCCGCCGCCCTCGCCGAGCGGCTCGCCGAGCCGGACGGCCCGGAGGTGGTCCTCGTCCTGCGCCAGCTCAGCCACGGCTGGCTCGAGGAGGCGACGATGCACGTGCTGCGAACGCGCCTCATCGCGCGCCTGAAGGGCGCGGACCGGCACGGCCGCTTTCGCGTCTACGTGCCCCACATCCCGGGGCTCTCCGAGGGCTGCTGCCTCGACGTGCACTCGAAGCTGATGATCGTCGACGACCGGCTGCTGCGCGTGGGCTCGGCGAACCTGTGCAACCGCTCCATGGGCCTCGACACCGAGTGCGACACGCTGGTGGAGTCGCGCGGCGAGCCGCGCGTCGCCGAGGTGATCCGCGGCTTCCGCGATCGGCTGGTCGCCGAGCACCTCGACGTCCCCACAGAGGCGCTGCAGCGGAAGCTGCGCGAGCACGGCTCGCTCGGCGCCGCGATCGACGCCCTGCGCTCCGAGCACCGCAGCCTGCGGCCCCTCGACTCGCTGCCCGATTATCCGGAGGCGGTCCTCACCGTAGCGTCGGTGGCCGACCCGGACGAGCCGATCGCCCTGCCCTGGCTCGAGGAAGACCGGCGCAGCTCCGCGCCGGCCGAGGCCGAGCGCGCGGCATGGGGCAAGCTCGCGATCGTCGCCGGCATCGTCGCCGCGCTGATCGCGCTGTGGCGCTTCACGCCGCTCGCGCACGTGGTGACGCCGGAGATGACTATCGCCTGGGCGCGCGAGTTCGGCAGCCGCCCCTGGGCGCCGCTCCTCATCATGCTTGCGTACACGCCCGCCTGCTTCCTCATGTTTCCCCGGCCGCTCATCACGCTCGCCGGCGTCATCGCCTTCGGCCCGTGGCTCGGGTTCTTGTACGCGCTAATCGGCATCGTGGTGTCCGCCGTGGCCACCTACTACGCCGGTCGTCGCATGCGCCGCGATACGGTGCGCCGCCTCGCGGGGCCCCGGCTCGATCGCATGATCGAGGTGCTGAAGAAGAACGGCCTCGTCGCCATGACGCTGCTTCGCCTCGTGCCGATCGCGCCTTTAGCGGTCGAGGGCATCGTCGCCGGCGCCGTGCGCCTCAGGCTGTGGCACCTGGCCGTGGGCACCGCGATCGGCATGGTGCCCGGCACGCTCGCGGCGACCATCTTCGGCGACCAGATCGAGACCGCGCTCACCGGCGGGCCGGTGGACTGGTGGCTGGTCGGCGGCTGCGCCTTTGCGCTCGCGGCGGGTCTCTACGCGGTGAAGCGCTGGTTCAGCCGCGCGGCGCGCAAGATTGGTGAAATCCAACAGCCTGGCTGACTGGCAGGCGCTCGACGAAGAGCTCTCGCCGGAATGCCTGCGCGTCGCCTCCTATAACGTCCACGGCTGCGTGGGCGGCGACGGGCGCCGCGATGCCGCGCGCATCGCCGCCGTCATCGCGGAGCTCGGCTGCGATACCGTGGGACTCCAGGAAGCCTATGGCGTGCAATCCCTATCGGAACAACTCGGGATGGAGATGATCGCCGGGCCGGACCACCGCTGGCACCACCGCCACGTCGGCAATGCGCTCCTCACGCGGCGCAAGGTCCTCGCCGTGCGCCACCACGAGTTCGGCCTGCCGGGGCGCGAGCCCCGCACGGCAATCGACGTGGACCTCGAGGTCGGCGGCGCGCCGCTCCGGGCGATCGTCACCCATCTCGGGCTTCCGCCGGCCGAGCGCCGCCATCAAGTGCGAAAGATCCTGAGGCTGGTGAAGGACACTCCGCTCGACGAAAGAATCGTCGTGATGGGCGACATCAACGAGTGGCTGCCCCTTGGGCGGCCGCTGCGCTGGATGCACGCGCTCCTCGGCCACTCGCCCGCGGAGCGCTCCTTCCCGGCGCGCTGGCCGCTGCTCGCCCTCGACCGCGTCTGGGTGCGACCCCGGCATTCGCTGCTCGCCTTCGGTGCGCACCGCTCGCCGCTCGCGGCGGCGGCGTCGGATCACCTGCCGGTGAAGGCGATCATCTCCTCGCGGCACGCCCAAAGCAAAACGGGCCCGCAGGCCCGTTTTGCGCCCCGCGAACTTCGAGCGGCGGCGGTGAATCGCTGAAGCTTTACTTGGTCGTGCTCTTGGTCGTGCTGCTCGAGCCGGTGCTGGCCTTGCTGTCCTTGTTGCTCATCTTGTTCTCGGCCTTGTCCACCAGGCTGCCGGTGTCCTCTTTCGCCGCGGCCGCGAGGTACTCGGCGCGGTTCAGCTTGCCGTCGTTGTTCAGGTCGAAGCTCTTGAAGTCCTTGGACAGCTTCGGATCCGCCATCGCCTCGGCCTTCGAGATGTAGCCGTCGTGGTTCTTGTCCAGCTTGGCGAACGTGGAGTCCTCCGAGCGGGTGGCGGTGCCCGCCTTGCCCATCGTGGTGCTCGCGTTGCTCCGGTCCTTGTTGTCCTTCGGGTTGTCCGCCGCGTAGGCGGAGCCCACCGCCAGCGCCACGGAGGCGCCGATCAGAATTGCCTTGGTCAGTTTCATGTAGTCACTCCTTTCCAGTGGAAGCGCAGCATCCCATGCAATGTGCGTGCCCGCGATGCACCGAAATGGGCCGGACGGACCATTACCGGGACGCTGGATGCGATGCCCCGGTAGAAGCCTTTGCCTTCTTCGCTTTCCCCTTTGCCTTGGGCTTCGGGTGGTAGATCGAGTCGAATTCGGCGCGGCTCAGCTTGCCGTCGTGGTCGCGGTCGGCGCGGTCGAACCCCGTGACGATGCGCTCGTTGCCGGCCGCCTCGGCCTTGCTCACGGCGTTGTCGCCGTCGATGTCGGCCTTCCTGAAGGCGGCATCGATGTCGATCCCCGAGCGCTGGTCCGTGGCGCTGGCCGATGGCGCGCTGGAGCCGGCGCTTGCGGATGATTTCTTGGGCGAATCGGCCCACGTGTTGCCGGCGGCTAGGGCCGCGGCGAGGGCGAAGGTCACGAATGGCGATTTCATGGTCTCTCCGGGGTGGTGGATCGACCCATCCGCCTGCGAACTGCGTGCCGGGGAGCGCCGAATAGAATAGCGGCCATGCCGCGCATAGTCCGGGAGACGCTCGTCTCCATCCGCGACCTCGGGCTGACCTGGGGACCGTTCATCGTCATCGCCATCGCGGCCCTGATCGCCGCGTACTTCTTCCTGAAGCCGGCGCCGCCGCGCCATGCCGTGATCGGCGTGAGCTCTTCCGGCGCCTACAAGGAATTCGCCGACCAGTACGCCGCGGAGCTGCGCCGCTACGGCATCCGCCTAGAGATCCGCCCGTCCGCCGGCTCGTGCGAGAACCTGCGGCTGCTCAAGAATCCCAAGGAGCACGTCGACTTCGGCTTCGTCCTCGGCGGCTCGTGCGACGCCGCTCGCACGGTGGACGAGGAAAAAGGCGAGCTGCCGCTCGTGTCGCTCGGCACGCTCTTCTACGAGCCGGTCTGGATCTTCTACCGCGCCGACAAGGCGAAGAAGCTGAACAAGGAAGGCACCGTCACCAGCCTGACGCAGCTGCGCGGCTGGAAGGTGAACGTCGGCGTGCGCGGCTACGGCTCGGCCGGCCTCATGAGCAAGCTCCTCTCCGCCAACCTCGTCGACCGCGACGAGCTGCAGCGCTCCAACCTCGACGACCAGGCGGCGGTGGTGGCGCTGCTCGGCGGCGAGCTCGACGCGGTGGTGTTCGTCGCCGCCCCCGAGTCGCCGTACGTGCAGATGCTGCTGCAGACCCCGTCGATCAAGCTCGTCGAGTTCCCGTCCGCCGAGGCCTACTCGCGGCGCTTCGGCTTCATGACGCCCGTCGTGCTGCCGCGCGGCGTGGCGGACCTCTCGCGCGACGTGCCGCCGCGCGACCTGACGCTCCTAGCGGCGACCACTTCGCTCGTGGCGCGCGAGGGCACGCATCCGGCGCTCGTGCAGCTCATGGTGCAGGCGGCTGCGCGCATCCACGGCAAGGCGAACTGGATCGCGCGCGCCGGCATGTTCCCGACGCCGGAGCACTCGGAATACCCGATCGCGGCGGAAGCCGAGCGCTTCTACAAGAACGGCCCCCCGCTCCTGCAGCGCTACCTCCCCTTCTGGCTTGCGAACCTGATCGACCGCATGTGGGTGGCGCTCTTCTCGATCATCGCGATCCTCATCCCGATCTCCCGCATCATCCCGCCGGTCTACCAGCTGCGCGTGCGCTCGCGCATCTTCCGCTGGTACCGCCAGGTGCGCCAGATCGAGGAGGACGCCGCCGGCAGGGCCGCCGACCGCGACGCGCTGCTTCACGCGCTCGATCGGCTGGACGCCAAGGCGGCGCGGGTGCGCGTGCCGCTCGCCTATACGGGCGAGCTTTACGCGCTACGGGAGCACATCGACCTCGTGCGGGGACGCCTCACCCGGTAGTCAGGCGGCTTTCCGTCCGGCGCGCTGCTCGACCGGCTTTGCCTTCGCGCCCAGGTTCATCGCGGTGTTGACCAGCGCGACATGCGAGAAGGCCTGCGGGAAATTGCCGAGGAAGCGCTTTTCCCCCGGGTCGTACTCCTCGGCGAGGAGGCCGACGTCGTTTCGCAGCGCCAGGAGCCGCTCGAAAAGCTCGCGCGCCTCTCCGTGGCGGCCCTGCATGTGCAGCGTGTCGGCGAGCCAGAAGCTGCACGCGAGGAAGACGCCCTCGCCCGGCGGCAGGCCGTCCAGGTACGGACGCGTGCGGTAGCGCCGGACGAAGCCGTCGGCCATCAGCTCGCGCCGGATCGCCGCCACCGTCCCGACGACGCGCGGATCGTCGTGCGGCAGGAACCCGGTGATCGGGATCATGAGGAGGCTGGCGTCGAGCTCCTGGGAGCCGTAATACTGGACGAAGGAGTTCCGGTCGGCGTCGTAGCCGCGGCGGCAGACATCGTCGTGGATGTGGGCGCGCAGCCTGCGCCAGTCGTCGACCGGTCCGGAGACGCCGAACTGCTCGACCATCTTGATCGCCCGGTCGACCGCCACCCAGCACATGATCTTCGAATAGGTGAAGAGCTTGCGGCCGCCACGCACTTCCCACATGCCCTCGTCCGGCGAGCGCCACACGCCGGCGAGATGGTCGAGGAGCGCGCGCTGCATGCCCCAGGCGGCGGGACTGCCGTCGAGACCGCCCTTGCACGCCTGGTAGAGCACGTCCATCACTTCGCCGTACACGTCGAGCTGCAGCTGGCTCGCCGCCGCGTTGCCCACCCGCACCGGCGCCGAGCGCTCGTAGCCGGGTAGCCCGTCCAGCGTCGCCTCCTGCAGCCGGCGTTCGCCGCCGAGGCCGTACATGATCTGCATCTGCCCGGGCGAGCCGGCGACCGCGCGCACCAGCCACTCCCGCCAGGCGCCCGCCTCCTCGTAGTAGCCGGCGTTCATGAGGGCAAGCAGCGTGAGCGTCGCATCGCGCAGCCAGCAGAACCGGTAATCCCAGTTCCGCACGCCGCCGATGCGCTCCGGCAGGGAGCAGGTCGGCGCGGCGACGATGCCGCCCGTGGGCGCGTAAGCGAGCGCCTTGAGCGTAATGAGGGAGCGCCGCACCGCGTCGGCCCACTCGCCCTCGACCGTGCACCGCCCCGTCCAGGCGCGCCACCACGCTTCGGTTTGGTCCAAGGCGTGCAGCGGCTCGATCGGCGGCGGCAGGTCGCGGTGCGAGGGTCCATGCGCAAGCTGGAACGCCACGCATTCCCCTTCGCCGACAACGAAGCTCGCCACGCTGCTCAAGTCCTTGCCCTCGATCGGCACGGGCGAGCGCAGCACCGCCAGGTCGGGGCCGGCAATAGCGCGGATGCCATCTCCGTCCGGCAAGCGCGTGACCCACGGCACGGAACTGCCGTAGTCGAAGCGCAGGACGAGCTCCATCTCCATCGGCACCCGGCCGCGCCGCCCGACAACGAGCCGCACGAGCTGGCAGCAGTCCCCGCGGGCGGGCATGAAATCGACGAGCGCGACGGAGCCTTCCGGCGTCTCCAGCTCCGTTTCGAGCACCAGCGTGTCGGTCCGGTAATGCCTTTTTGTTCCTATCAATTTCGTTTCTTTGGAGACCCCTATCTTCCAGCGGCCGTGTTCCCGGCCGCCGAGCAGCGCGGCGAAGCAGGCGGGCGAGTCGAAGCGCGGCCAGCACAGCCAGTCGATCGAGCCGTCGCGGCCGACGAGCGCGGCGGAATGGCAATCACCGATCAGCGCGTAGTCTTCAATTCGCAAAGGCGAGCACCGTCTTTACGTCGCCCTTCACCGGCTGGTAGGCGCTCGCGAAGTCCCCGAGCGGCACCACGCGCGTGATCAGCCCATCCAGCCAGCCGCGATCGGCCCGCGCCAGCGCGTCGGCGGCAGCGCGATAGTGGCCGCGGTTCGCGTTCACCGAGCCGAAGACCACGCGGTTGCGCAGCACCGCCGACTGGTTGAAAGGGGCGATCGGCAGCGCCGCGCCGCCGGACGTGGGCGAAAGGCCCGCGAGGCACGCAATGGCGTTCGGCGTCTCGCTCTCGAGCACCCTGGCGATGACCTCTGGAACGCCGGTGCACTCGATCGAGACGTCGTAGCCGCCGGCAGGAACCTCGATCGAGTAGGAGCAGCCGAGCGCGCGCACGAGGTCGGGCTTCGGCCCGGATTCGTTGTGGTCGACGACGTGGACCGCCAATCCGCGCTGCCGCCCCATGAGCGCCGCCATGAGCCCGACCGGCCCCGCCCCGGTGACGAGGACTTTGCGCGGTGTCCAGCGAGCTCGCCGGCCGATGTGCTCGATGTGCGCCCAGGCCTTCGCCAGCACGCTCGCCGGCTCGAGCAGCACGCCCGCGAGCCCCAGCGCGCGCGACACGGGGACGAGGAAGTCCGCCGCCGCGGACCAGCGCTCGGCCGCGAAGCCCTGGCGAGCCTTGATGCCGCGCTCGGTGTAGCCGCCGTTCTCGCACATGTCCCATTCGCCTGCCGCGCACTGCGGGCACGGGAGCGGATCGGGATGGCGCACGATGCCGACGACGTGATCCCCGGGCGCATAGCCGCTGCCTTCCGGTGCCGACAGCACGCGGCCGAGCGACTCGTGCCCGAGCACAAGCCGCCCCCCTTCTGCCGGCGCCTCGCCATAGGCTCCGTCGAGGAGCTCGCGGTCGGTGCCGCAGATGCCGACGGCGAGCGCCTGCACCAGGACTTGTCCGCCGGCTTCGGGCTCGGCGATGTCGTCGAGCCGCAACGAGCCGGGCCGGCGCGGTTCGATCGTGACGGCGCGCATGTAAAAAAGACCGGGCGCGCCGCCCTTGGTTCAGATCATGGGGAGGGAACGCGGCCGGCCGCGCGGGAACGCCTTGTCCAGCTTCTCGATGTCCTGGGCAGTGAGCCTCACCTTCGCTGCCCCGGCGTTGTCCTGGACGTGCGCCGCGCTTTCCGCCTTGGGAATGGCGAACACGTTCTCGTCTCTTATGAGGAAAGACAGAGCGACTTGCCGCGCCGTGGCCCCGTGCGCCTTGGCGATCTCGTCGAGCACCTTGCTCTTCGGAAAGCGGCCGCTGCCGAACGGACTATAGGCGACCACCGCCACGCCGTGCTTCTCGCACCACGGCATGACGGCGTGCTCGATGGCGCGCTCTTCCAGGTGATACAGGACCTGGTTGCACACGGCCTTCCCGCTGATGGAAGACAGCTCCTCGAGGTCCGAAACATCGAAGTTGCTCACGCCCCATGAAAGGATCTTCCCCTCGGCCAGGAGCTGCTCGAACGCGTCGACGGTGTCGGCGAGCGGATAGCTGCCGCGCCAGTGGAGGAGATAGCAATCGAGGCGATCGGTCTTCAGGCGCTTGAGCGACCGCTCGCACGCGGCGAGCGTGCCCTTGCGCGAGGCGTTGGACGGCAGGACCTTGTCGACGATGTAGAGCTCGTCGCGGCGGCCGGCCATCGCCTCGGCGATCACGAGCTCGGCATCGCCGTAGAGCTCGGCGGTGTCGATGTGCGTCATGCCGAGGTCGATGCCGCGGCGCAACGCCGCGACGGCGCTTTTCCTGTCGTTGATCTGCCAGGTGCCCTGCCCCAGCACGGTGACGGGCGTTCCCTTCCTGCCGAATGAGCGCTTTTGCATTCCCCTAGAATAACGCCATGAATATGCCCCAGGAAGAAATGCGGCGTCCCTCGGTGCGCGAGCAGGTGAGCGCGGCGGAGTGGCAGAAGCGCGTGGACCTGGCCGCGGCCTACCGATTGGTCGCGTACTACGGCATGGACGAGATGATCGCGAACCACATCTCGGCCGGCGTGCCCGGAGAGGAAGGCGCTTTCCTGATCAATCCCTACGGCCTGCTCTACGAGCAGATGCATGCCTCGGGCTTCATCAAGATCGACTGCGACGGCAACGAGCTCTTCAACCCCGGCGCGTACACCGTCAACCGCGCCGGCTTCGTCATCCATAGCGCGATCCACCGCGCGCGGCCCGACGTCGATTGCGTGATCCACACGCACACGCTCGCCGGCATGGCGGTCTCGGCCATGAAATGCGGCCTGCTGCCGCTCGCGCAGACCGCCATGCGCTTCCTCGACATCGCGTACCACGACTACGAGGGCGTCGCGATCAACCTCGACGAGCAGGAGCGGCTGGTGCGCGACCTCGGCGGCCGCGAGGTGATGATCCTGAGGAACCACGGCCTCATCGCCACGGGGGCGAGCATCCCGGAAGCGTTCAACAACATCTTCCGCCTCGAGCGCGCCTGCCAGCTGCAGGTCATGGCGCTGTCCTGCAACACGGAGCTTTCCATGCCGCCGCGCGAGGTCGTCGAGGCGTCGAACCGCCTGTACCTGCCCGGCGTGCGCCGGCGCTTCGGCCTCATGGAGTGGCCGGCCCTCCTCGCCCGGCTCGACAAGCTCGACCCGTCCTACAAAGACTAAGGAACAAAGCTTGCTCGGGCGCCATCGATGCGCCCCAAGCAAGTCTTTAGGCTGCTGAAGGATACGGCCAGCTCCTGGTCCGACGACCGGGCGCCCAGCATGGGCGCCGCCATCTCGTACTACTCGCTCTTCTCGATGGCGCCGCTCCTCGTGATCCTCATCACCGTGGCCGGCCTCTTCTTCGGTGCCGACCAGGTACAGGGCGCGATCTTCGGCCAGCTCTCCGACTTGATGGGCCAGGACGCGGCGCGGGCGGTCGGCGAGATGCTGCGCCATGCGCAGCAGCCGAAAACCGGCGGCATCGCCGCGGCGGTGAGCCTCGCCGTCCTCCTCATGGGCGCCTCCACGGTCCTCGCCGAGCTGCAGGGCGCGCTCGACGTCATCTGGCGCGCTCCGGACCGCAAGAAGGAAAACGGCCTGTGGCAGTGGCTGCGCCAGCGGCTGCTCACGTTCAGCCTCGTCTTCGCGATGGCCTTCCTCATCGTCGTGTCGCTCGCGCTCAGCGCGGCGGTCTCGGCGCTCGGCAAGTTCTGGACGCCGATGATCGGCGGCTGGGAATTCGTCGGCCACGTGCTCGACCTCGCGATCAGCTTCGGCCTGCTCACCGTGGTGTTCGCCGCGATCTACCGGTTCCTGCCCCGCGCGACGGTGCAATGGCACGACGTGTGGATCGGCGCGGCGGTGACCTCGGCGCTCTTCGCGATCGGCAAGGTGCTGATCGGCCTGTACCTCGGCAAGAGCAACGTCGCCTCGGGCTTCGGCGCCTTCGGCTCCCTCGCCCTCATGATGGTGTGGATCTACTACTCGGCGCAGATCTTCCTTTTCGGCGCCGAGTTCACGTGGGTCTATGCCAATGAATACGGCTCGCGCAAGGATTGCAAGCAGGACAAGCCGGCCGCCGCTCCGGTCGCCGCGCCGGGCATGCCCGAGATTCACGTGCACGCGGCGCTTCGCAACCTGGAAGCGGCCAATACGCCGCCCGCGCCGCACCCGTCGTTCGTGAAACGCCATCTCCCCGAGTTCGCCGTCTCCGCCGCGTTCCTCGCCGGCGCGCTCCTCGGCAAGAAGGCTATTTCAAGGCCTTGAACTTGATGCGGTGGGGCTTGGCGCCCTCCTCGCCCAGCCGCTTCTTCTTGTCCGCCTCGTATTCCTGGTAGTTGCCGGCGAAGAACACCGCCTGCGACTCGCCTTCGAAGGCGAGGATGTGCGTGGCGATGCGGTCGAGGAACCAGCGGTCGTGCGAGATCACCATGACGCTGCCGGCGAACTCCAGCATCGCCTCCACGAGCGCGCGCAGCGTCTCCACGTCCAGGTCGTTCGACGGCTCGTCGAGGAGCAGCACGTTGGCGCCCGACATCAGCATCTTCGCGAGATGCAGCCGGCCCCGCTCGCCGCCCGAGAGGCTTCCCACCTGCTTCTGCTGGTCGGCGCCGCGGAAATTGAAGCGGGCGAGGTAGGAGCGGGATGGCATCTGCACCTTGCCCACCGTAATGACGTCGTTGCCGCCGGAGACGTCCTCGAAGACGGTTTTGTCGTTGCTCAGCTCCTCGCGCGACTGGTCGACGAAGGCCATCTTGACCGTCTTGCCGATCTTGATCTTGCCGCTGTCCGGCTTTTCCTTGCCGGTGATCATCCTGAACAGGGTCGACTTGCCGGCGCCGTTCGGGCCGATGATGCCGACGATCGCGCCCGGCGGCACCTGGAAGGACAGCTTGTCCATCAGGAGCCGGTCACCGTAGCCCTTGGAGACCTTGTCGAACTCGATGACCTCGTTGCCGAGTCGCTCGGCGACCGGAATGAAGATCTCCTGTGTCTCATTCCTCGCCTGGTGCTCCTGGGAGGAGAGCTCCTCGAACCGCGCCAGGCGTGCCTTGGACTTCGTCCCCCGCCCCTTGGGGTTCTGGCGCACCCATTCCAGCTCGTGCTGCATGGCCTTGATGCGCGCCGCCTCCTGGCTCGCCTCGACCTGCAGGCGCTTCTCCTTTTGCTCGAGCCAGCTCGAGTAGTTGCCCTCCCAGGGAATGCCGTGGCCGCGGTCGAGCTCGAGGATCCAGCCCGCCGCGTTGTCCAGGAAGTATCGATCGTGAGTGACGGCGACGACCGTCCCCGGGAATCGCTGCAGGAACTGCTCGAGCCATTCGACGCTCTCGGCGTCGAGATGGTTTGTCGGTTCATCCAATAAAAGCAAATCGGGCTTGGACAGGAGCAGGCGGCAAAGAGCAACCCGGCGCTTTTCGCCGCCGGAGAGCACGTCGACCTTCTGCTCCCAGGGCGGCAGCCGCAGCGCGTCCGCCGCCACCTCGAGCTCATCTGCGCCGCCCGCGTTGACGATCGCCTCAAGCTTCGCCTGCTCCTCGGCGAGCTTGTCGAAATCGGCGTCGGGCTCCGAGTAGGCGGCGTAGATCTCCTCCAGGCGCTTCTTCGCCGCGCCCAGGTCGCCCATGGCGCCTTCCACCGCTTCGCGGACGGAGATTCCCTTGCCGAGGTCCGGCTCCTGCTCGAGGTAGCCGACCTTGATGTTCGGCATGCGCACGACTTCGCCCTCGTAGTTGTCGTCCACGCCGGCCATGATCTTGAGGAGCGACGACTTGCCCGAGCCGTTCAAGCCGAGCACGCCGATCTTCGCGCCAGGGAAAAAATTGAGCGAGATGTTCTTGAGGATGGTGCGCTTCGGCGGCACGGTCTTCGCCACCCGGCGCATCGTGTAAACGTATTGGGCCATGCCTGTATGATATCGGCTCGCCTAAGGGGGGCTAATGAACAAGAAAGTCTTTTCGAGCAAATCTCTCTGCTATTTCGCTGCGCTGGCCTTGGCCGCCGTTTGCCCGTCGGCCCTGGCCGTGGACGGCTTCTCGGTGGAAGCCGGCAGCGGCACCGGCGTCGACATGGCTCGCGTCGGCGTGCAGTGGAAATGGCAGAAGCGCTGGCTCGAAGGCGCCGAGTACCACGTGGGCGGCTATTGGGACGCGCAGATCGGCTACTGGAACGGCGCGAGCAACATTACCGACCTGAGCCTCACGCCCACCTTCAGGCTTGAGCGCAACCAGGGCTACGGCCTCTACGGCGAGGCGGCCATCGGCTTCCACTACCTCTCGAGCACCAACGTCACGGCCACCAAGCAGCCCGGCAGCCACTTCGAGTTCGGCGACCACGTCGGCGTCGGCTACCGCTTCGGCGACCAGGGCAAGTACGACGTGCAGCTGCGCTTCCAGCACCTCTCGAATGCCGGCATCAAGCACCCGAACCCGGCCATCAACTTCAGCGTCCTTCGCTTCCAGTACCACTTCTGAGCACTTCCGTGTACCGCGGGATGGACAAGGCCGCCCTCGACGCGGCGTATAACAACGCGATCGCAGTCAAGAACAGCGCCCAGATCGTCGAGGACTGGACGAAGAGGACGGCGGCCCTGCGGGCGCGTTTTTCTTCGACGCTCGACATTCCATACGGGAAAGCGGAAAGAAACCGCGTAGACCTGTTCGCTCCCAAGGCAGGCGCGCCGCTCCTCGCGTTCATCCACGGCGGCTGGTGGCAGAACCGCGCGAAGGACAACTTCGGATTCATCGCCGAAGGGCCGCTCGCGCAGGGCATCAACGTGGCGATGATCGGCTACACCCTGGCGCCGAACATCCGCCTGACCGGAATCGTCGCGGAAATCGATTCGGCGCTGACCTTCCTGGCGAAAACCAACAAGGCGATCGTCGTTTCCGGCTGGTCCGCCGGCGGCCACCTCACCGCCATGGCGATGGGCCATCCTGGCGTGAAGGCGGGCCTCTCGATCAGCGGCGCCTACGACCTGGAGCCCATCCGCCTCTCGTACGTGAACGACAAGCTGAAGCTCGACGAGGACGAGGCGCGCCGCATGAGCCCCATGCTCCTGCCGCGGCCGCAGAAGCCGCTCACGATCGCCTATGGCGGCAACGAGCTTCCGGAAATGCGCCGCCAGTCGGAGGACTACGGCAAGACGATCGGCCGTCCCGCTTACTCCCTCGCCGGCCACGACCACTTCACCATCCTGGAAGAGCTCGCTTCGCCCACCGGCGCGCTCACGAGGATGGTTCTCGACCTGGCGCCGAACCGCTAGAAAATGGATCTAGGCGCCGATACCGCGCGGTTCCCAAAGAAGCTGGACCGCGCTGCCATGGTCGCGCGCCTTGCCGAGCTCTGCGAGTGGGCTCGCTCCGAGGGTCTTACCGAGCTCGCGACGTCGCTTCAGCTTCCTGCCGAGGCATCCGCCGCCGAGATCGGATCGCGCGTCCTTTCGGCGCTTGCGTTCGTTTCCAGCCAGCCGAGCTACGCGGTGATCACCAAGCAGCTGCAGATCCTGGCGCTCAACCTGAAGAACCTCAAGTAGGTCAGTTCGCCGGCTCCAGGCGCGCGAGCACGCCCGCGCTCTCGTCGGTCAGCAGGTAGATCAGGCCGTCCGGACCGACGCGCACGTCGCGGATGCGCCCGAGCACGCCCTTGAGCATCCGCTCTTCCTTCACCACCTTCTCGCCGTCGAGACGCAGGCGCACGAGGAGGTCGAACTTCAGCGAGCCGACGAAAAGGTCGCCTTTCCACTTCGGAAACTTGTCTCCGGTGTAGAACGCCATCCCGGAGGGCGCGATCGAGGGCACCCAGTAGTAGAGCGGCTGCTCCATGCCGGGCTTCGCGGTGCCCTCGCCGATCTTCGTCCCGCTGCCGTAGTTGACCCCGTAGGTGATGACCGGCCAGCCGTAGTTGCGGCCCGGGCGGATGACGTTGATCTCGTCGCCGCCCTGCGGACCATGCTCGTGCGTCCACAGCATGCCGGTCTGCGGGTGCAGCGCGGCGCCCTGCATGTTTCGATGCCCGAGGTCGTATTTGGCCGGCTTCCATCCCGGCTTGCCGACGAACGGGTTGTCTTTCGGGATGCTGCCGTCCTCGTTTAGGCGAATCACCGAGCCCGCGTCGTCGTCCGGGCGCTGGGCACGGTCCTTGTCGCCGAGGTCGCCGAGCGTGAGGAAGACATGCCCCTTGCCGTCGAAGACGATCCGCCCGCCGAACTGGATGCGAGCCGGCCCCTTGGGCTGCTCCTTGAAAATGACGCGGACGTTCTCGAGGCGATTGCCGACCAGCTTGCCTCGGGCGAGCTCCGTGCCGATTCCGCCCTCGCCGCTTGCCGTGTACGCCAGGTACACGAGCCCGTTCTCCTTGAAGTTGGGATGCGGCGCGACATCGAAGAGGCCCGATTGCGCGCGCTGCACCACCTCCGGCAGGCCTTCCACCGGCTTCGCCTCGAGCTTCCCGTCCTTCACCACGCGCAAGGTGCCCCGCCGCTCGGTGATCAGCACGCGGCCGTCCGGCAGCCACGCCACGCACCAGGGATGGTCAAGCCCCTCGACTACCTTGACCACCCGGAAGGCCTGCTCTTCGCTCTCCAGCACCTGCGCGGCTGTCAGCGCAGGGCACAAGGCCACGACCAATCCAAGGACAAGGCGTCTCATCGGTCTCGAATAGGCAGGTTTGCCCGCGAATGGTTCGCAGCGTAACGTATCGGCCCACGAAGAACATGAAGTCAATCGCTACACCTGTGGCTCGCGTGGTCATGGAGCGCTCGCGCAAGTCCGCGACCTCTCGCGAGCTCTGGCGGGGCTTGCTGGCGTTCAATCGCAAACAGGTCGGCCCGACGAACTACGAGCGCACGGTCCTGAGCGTTCGCGGGGAGCGCGGACGCCTCGTGGGCGGGCTCATCCTCGAGTCCTATTGGAAAGAAAGCTACGTCGAGCTGCTATGGCTGTCGGCCCCGGCGCGCGGGGCCGGTATCGGCAGCACGCTCATCCACGAGGCGGAGCGCCACGCCAGGCGCCGCGGCAGCCGGCACATCCATCTCAACACGTATTCGTTCCAAGCGCCGGGCTTCTACGAGAAGCTCGGCTACCGGCGCTTCGGCACGCTGACCGGGTCACCGACGGGGGCCAGCCGCCACTTCTACGTCAAGAAACTGGCCGCTCGACAAGTCCATCGATGAGACGAGCGCTTGCCATGCTGGTCATCCTTTGCGCCGCGACGGGCGCGCGAGCGCAGTCGTGCATCGACACGGCACCGTTGGACACCTTCGGCGATTGCTTCCAGGCGGAGATCCTGCCGCTCGAGGCGAAGGTGGTGCACCTTGTGAACGCGGTGCGCTCGCGCTACCGCGCCGATCCCGAGCGGCTCAGGGCGTTCGATCGCTCGGCCGACGCGTGGAACGCCGAACGGAACAGCCGCTGCAGCGCCGAAGCGCAAGGAAAAGCACCGATCGAAGCGAAGCGTGCCTTCGCGAGCTGCACCAAGCGGGCGCTCGAGGCAAGAGCCCGAGAGCTGGAGGCCCTCTGATGGACCGGATCTTCGCCGTGCTCGGCGCCCTCTCCGCCTTCATCGCCGTCGGCTGCGGCGCGTTCGCGGCGCACGGCCTCAAGGAGCGCCTGGCGTCGGACATGCTCGCCGTGTTCGAGACCGGCGCCCGCTACCAGATGTATCACGCGCTCGCCCTCCTCGCCGTCGCCTGGGCGAGCACCCGCTGGCCGGGCCCGGTGATGAGCGCGAGCGGCTGGCTCTTCGTCGCCGGGACCGTGCTCTTCTCCGGCAGCCTCTACGTGCTCGCCCTCTCCGGCATCCGCTGGCTCGGCGCCATCACACCGGTAGGCGGCCTCGCCTTCCTCGCGGGCTGGCTCTGTTTCGCATGGGCCGCGTGGAGCGGTTCGACGTAGACTCCCTCCTTCACCTCTGGAGGAGGAAACCATGAAACGCACGATCATTGCCGCGGCTGCACTCGCGCTCGCCGGCTGCGGCTCGATGTCCGGCGGCAGCGGCTGGACGACCTTGCTGGACGGCGAGAAGGGTCTCGACAACTGGCAGCGCTTCGGCGACGCGAACTGGCGCATCGTCGACGGCGTCCTGACGGCCGACGCGGGCGAAAAGGGCAAGAGCAGCTTCTTCATGACCAAGAACACCTACGCCGACTTCGTCCTCAGGGCCGAGTTCTGGGTCAGCGACAACGCGAACAGCGGCATCTACATGCGCTGCCTCGACCTCAAGAACATCACCGACAAGACGTGCACCGAGGCGAACATCTTCGACCAGCGGCCCGACCCCACGTTCGGCACCGGCGCCATCACGCATCTCTCGCCCATCAAGGACATGCCGAAGGCCGGCGGCAAGTGGAACGTGTACGAGATCACCGCCAAGGGGCCGAACATGACCGTCGTCCTGAACGGCGTCCAGACGGCCCAGACGGACCGCGCCAACGTGCCGAGCGGCAACATCGGCCTGCAATGGGCGCAGGGCGTGGTGAAGTACCGCAAGGTGGAGATCAAGCCGCTGTAAGGCACGGCGGTTGCAGCGCCGCGGGAATGGCGGCGCACAAGGAAGTCCTGGAGATCGGCGGCCGCCCGGTCGCCGTCTCCAATCCCGGCAAGCTGCTCTTCCCGCAAGCCGGCCTCACGAAGCTCGATCTCGTCCGCTACTACGTCGCGGTGGCGGATGGGGCGCTGCGCGCGGCGGGCGGGCGCCCCAACATGATGAAGCGCTTCCCGGACGGCGTGGAAGGCGAGTTCTTTTACCAGAAGCGCGCCCCGGAGGCCCGGCCGCCCTGGATCGAGGTGGCGACGATCCGCTTTCCGTCCGGCAGGACGGCGGACGAGGTGGTGCCGCGCGAGGCCGCCGACCTCGCCTGGATGGCGAACCTCGGCTGCCTCGAGCTGCATCCGCATCCGGTACGCGCCGAGGACCTCGAGCATCCCGACGAGCTGCGCGTCGACCTCGACCCGGTGCCGGGGGTGAAGTGGAAGCAGGTCCGTGAAGTCGCCTTTCTTGCCCGAGAGGTTCTGAAAGACAACCGATTGGCGAGCTATGTGAAGACTTCCGGCTCGCGCGGCATCCACCTGAACGTCCGCATCGAGGCCCGCTGGACCTTCGACGAAGTGCGCCGCGCGGCACTTGCCCTCGCGCGCGAGATCGAGCGGCGCGCGCCCAATCTGGCGACGAGCAAGTGGTGGAAGGACGAGCGCCACGGCGTATTCGTGGACTACAACCAGAACGCCAAGGATCGAACGGTCGCCGCCGCCTACTCGGTACGCCCCACGCCGGACGCGCGCGTCTCGGCTCCCTTGGCATGGAACGAGCTGCCCGATGCCGAGCCGTCCGACTTCACGCTGAAGACCATGGAGAAGCGATTCGCGAGGGTGGGCGACCGGCATGCGTCGATCGACCGCCATGTCGCCTCGCTCGAGCCCCTGCTGGAGCTGCACGAGCGCCAGGGCCTGGGCGACGCGCCGTGGCCGCCCTACTACTCCAAGGACTTCATCAAAGGGAAAAGATCTTCTTCAGCGCATAAGGCCGCGTGACCTCGAGCTGGTCGTAGCGGCAGTCGCGCGGGCGCTTGTCCGGGCGCCAGCGCAGGAAGATCGCCGCGTGGCGGAAGCGGTCGCCCTGCAGGTGGTCGTACTTCACCTCGCAGACCCGCTCCGGCCGCAGCTCGTGCCAGGTGGTATCGCGCCCCACGCTCCAGCGGCTCTGCTCCCCGGGCATGGCCACGCCCGTGCGAAGCGGCTCCAGCTCCTTCGCCAGCTGCCTGCGCGTCGCCATGTCGAAGGACGACGTCACGCCGACGTGGTGGAGCGTCCCTGCGTCGTCATAGAGGCCGAGGAGAAGCGACCCAACGATGCCCTCCCCCTGCTTGTGCCAGCGGAAGCCCACGACCACGCACTCGGCGGTGCGGGCGTGCTTGATCTTCAGCATGGCGCGCTTGCCCGGCTGGTATGGGAGGCCCAGGGGCTTCGCCACGACGCCGTCCAAACCCGCGCCTTCGAAGTCCTTCAGCCAGCGGAGCGCTGCGCTGCGATCCAGCGTCGCCGGCGTGACGTGGATCGGCGCCTCGACTTTCGCCAGGAAGGTTTCCAGCTCCGCTCGCCTTTCTCGCTGGGAACGCTGGAGCAACGTCTTTCCCCTGGAGGCCAGGGCGTCGAAAGCCACGAAAGAAGCGGGCATCTCCTTGGCGAGCCTGGCCACGCGCGAGGCGGCTGGATGCAGGCGCATCTGCAGCGCGTCGAAGTCCAGCCCCTTCTTGGCCGCGATCACGATCTCGCCATCCAGCACGCAGCCCGCCGGCAACCGTGCGAGGAAGACCTCGTGCAGGTCCGGGAAGTAGCGGTCGAAGGGACGGCTATCCCGGCTCTGGATGTAGACGTCCGAGGCGCTGCGGAAGACGATCGCGCGGAAGCCGTCCCACTTCGGCTCGTACAGGTAGTCGCCCTCCGGGATCGCGTCGGCCAGCTTGGCGAGCATCGGCTCGATCGGCGGCTCGATCGCGAACGCGCTCGCCTTTCCGGGACGATCCATGCCTGCGGTCCTACACGCGCACGCCCGGCTGGGGCTGCTGGGCGTTCAGGGCGGGCGAGGTACCGGCGCGCACGCG
>JBLNDP010000058.1:0-6312 GCA_050261755.1 Clostridia bacterium | reverse complement strand
AACGACCAGCGCGCCTCCGACGAGGCCCGCGAGGAGGCGCGCGCCAAGCTGCAGAAGCTGCCGCGCGACGCGTCGCCCGTGCGCCTGCGCAACCGCTGCGCCCTGACCGGCCGGCCGCGCGGCGTGTACCGCAAGTTCGGCCTCGGCCGCAACAAGCTGCGCGATCTGGCCCTCAAGGGCGAGGTGCCCGGCATCATCAAGGCCAGCTGGTAAGCCCGGGCAAGGAGACGTTCGAATGAGCATGACCGATCCCATTTCCGACATGCTGGTCCGCATCCGCAACGCCCAGATGGTCGGGCACGCGGAGGTGGCGATGCCGGCATCGAAACTGAAGGCCTCGATCGCCGAGGTGCTGAAGGCCGAGGGCTACATCGAGGACTTCGCCATCCGCGACAAGGTCGCCGACGGCAAGGACGCCGGCGCGAAGAAGGAGCTGCGCATCGGCCTCAAGTACTACGCCGGCAAGCCGGTGATCGAGCGCCTCGAGCGCGTCTCGAAGCCGGGCCTGCGCGTCTACAAGGGCCGCAACGACATTCCGAAGGTGATGAACGGCCTCGGCGTGGCGATCCTCTCGACCTCGCGCGGCGTCATGACGGATCGCAAGGCTCGCGCCGACGGCGTCGGCGGCGAAGTCCTCTGCATCGTCGCGTAACGGAGGCCGACATGTCCCGCATCGCCAAGTATCCGATTCCGCTGCCGAAGGGCGTCGAGGTCAACCTCGCCGGCGGACAGATCTCCGTGAAGGGCCCGCTCGGCACCATCGCCCGGCCGGCCGACCCGAACGTCGCCGTGGAGAAGAAGGGCGAGGAGCTGCACTGCAAGGCGCTCGGCAACTCGCACCATGCCGGCGCGATGTCGGGCACGATGCGCGCCCTGGTCGCCAACATGGTGGCCGGCGTGACGAAGGGCTTCGAGAAGAAGCTGTCCCTCGTCGGCGTCGGCTACCGTGCCCAGGCGCAGGGCGACAAGCTGAACCTCTCGCTCGGCTTCTCGCACCCGGTGGTGCACCAGATGCCCAAGGGCGTGAAGGTCGCGACGCCGACGCAGACGGAGATCGTCATCAGCGGCGTCGACAAGCAGCTCGTCGGACAGGTTGCCGCGGAAGTGCGCGGCTACAAGCCCCCCGAGCCCTACAAGGGCAAGGGCGTGCGCTATACCGACGAGGTCATCGTGTTGAAAGAGACGAAGAAAAAGTAGGGCTTATGAGCGCGAAAAACCTCTCCCGGCTGCGCCGGGCCAAGCAGACGCGGATCCGGATCCTCAACGCCGGCGCCGTGCGCCTCACCGTGCATCGCACGAACACGCACATCTATGCCCAGCTCACCTCCGCCGCGGGCGACAAGGTGATCGCGAGCGCCTCGAGCCTCGAGAAGGCGATCCGCGGGCAGGTGAAGAACGGCGGCAACAAGAAGGCCGCCGAGCTCATCGGCCAGCGCATTGCGCAGAAGGCGAAGGAGAAGGGCATCGAGGCCGTCGCGTTCGACCGCGCCGGCTACAAGTACCACGGCCGCATCAAGGCCCTGGCCGACGCCGCGCGAGCGGGCGGACTGAAGTTCTAGAGTTAGGACCACTATGGCGAAGATCCAGCCCCGGATGCAGCAGGAAGAGCGCGGCGATGGCCTGCGCGAGAAGATGGTCGCGGTCAACCGCGTCACCAAGGTCGTGAAGGGCGGCCGCGTGCTCGGCTTCGCGGCCCTGACCGTGGTGGGCGACGGCGACGGCGGCATCGGCATGGGCAAGGGCAAGGCGCGCGAGGTGCCGGTAGCGGTGCAGAAGGCGATGGAGGAGGCGCGGCGCAAGCTCTTCAAGGTGAAGCTCAAGAACGGCACGCTGCACCACGCGGTCACCGGACGCCACGGCGCCGCCAAGGTCCTGATGCAGCCGGCCCACGAGGGCACGGGCATCATCGCCGGCGGCCCGATGCGCGCGGTGTTCGAGGTGATGGGCGTGACCAACGTGCTCGCCAAGTGCTTCGGCTCCACCAACCCCTACAACGTCGTGCGCGCGACGCTGAACGGCCTGCAGGCCATGAGCACGCCCGCCGAGATCGCAGCCCGGCGCGGCAAGAAGGTCGAGGAAATCACCGGATGAAGAAGATCAAGGTGCAGCTGCTGAAGAGCCTGTCCGGCAGCAACAAGAGCCAGCGCGCGACGGCCTACGGCCTCGGCCTGAAGAAGGTCAACCAGGTCTCCGAGCTCACCGACACGCCGGCGGTGCGCGGCATGATCAACAAGATCAACCACCTCGTAAGGGTTGACTGAAGCCATGAAACTCAACGATCTCAAGCCCGCCGAGGGCGAGAAGAAGACGCGCCATCGCGTCGGCCGGGGCGTCGGCTCCGGGTGGGGCAAGACCGCGGGCCGCGGCCACAAGGGCCAGCGCGCTCGCTCGGGCGGCTTCCACAAGGTCGGCTTCGAGGGCGGCCAGATGCCGCTCCATCGCCGCCTGCCCAAGCGCGGCTTTACCTCGCCGGCGCAGAAAATCGACGCGGTCGCGGAAGTGCGCACGGGCGAGCTGGAAGCCATGCAGGCGACCGAGATCGACCTCGCCGCGCTCAAGGCCGAGAAGGTCGTGCCGCACGGCGCGCTCGAGGCGAAAGTCATCCTCTCGGGCGAGCTCAAGCGCAAGATCACCCTGAAGGAGATCAAAATCTCCAAGGGTGCACGCGCGCTCATCGAGAAGGCGGGCGGCAAGATCGAGCTGACCGAGAAGCCGGCGGCCGAGCCGAAGAAGAAGGAAAAGAAGGCGAAGAAGGCGCAGGCCGAAGGGGAGCAGAAGGCCTAAATGGCGACTGCGCTTCCCAACGTCGGCAAGGGAGCGAAGTACGGCGACCTGAAAAAGCGCCTGTTCTTCCTCCTGGGCGCGCTGCTCGTGTTCCGCATCGGCGCGCACATCCCGGTGCCCGGCATCGACCCGAACGTGCTGGCGGACCTTTTTTCCGGCCAGCAGGGCGGCATCCTGGGCATGTTCAACATGTTCTCCGGCGGCGCGCTGCGCCGCTTCACGATCTTCGCCCTGGGCATCATGCCGTACATCTCGGCGTCGATCATCATGCAGCTCATGACGGCGGTGAGCCCGCAGCTCGACCAGCTGCGCAAGGAAGGCGAGTCCGGCCGGCGCAAGATCACCCAGTACACCCGCTATGGCACCGTGTTCCTCGCGCTCTTCCAGGCGACGGGCATCTCCATTGCGCTCGAGTCCCAGCCCGGCCTCGTGCTCGAGCCGGGCCTCATGTTCCGCATCACCACCGTGACGACGCTCGTCACCGGCACCATGTTCCTCATGTGGCTGGGCGAGCAGATCACGGAGCGGGGCCTGGGCAACGGCATCTCGATCATCATCTTCGCGGGCATCGCGGCGGGGCTGCCGAACGCGGTGGCCGGCACGCTGGAGCTCGTGCGCACCGGCTCCATGCATCCGCTCACGGCGCTCGGCATTGCCGCCGCCGTGGTCCTCGTCACCGGCTTCGTCTGCTTCGTCGAGCGGGGCCAGCGCAAGATCCTCGTCAACTACGCCAAGCGCCAGGTCGGCAACCGGGTCTACGGCGGGCAGAGCTCGCACCTGCCGTTCAAGCTCAACATGTCCGGCGTCATCCCGCCCATCTTCGCCAGCTCGCTCATCCTCTTCCCGGCGACGCTGCTCGGCTGGTTCGGGTCGGCGGAGGGCCTCATCTGGCTGCGCGACATCGCCGGCATGCTGACGCCCGGCCAGCCGATCTACGTGCTCATGTACGGCGCGCTGATCATCTTCTTCTGCTTCTTCTACACGGCGCTGCAGTACAACCCGAAGGAGACGGCGGACAACCTGAAGAAATCCGGGGCCTTCGTGCCGGGTATCCGTCCCGGCGAGCAGACGGCCCGCTACCTCGAGCGCATCCTCACCCGCCTCACGCTGGTGGGCGCGATCTACGTCACGCTCGTCTGCCTGCTCCCGGAATTCCTGATCCTCAAATGGAACGTGCCCTTCTACTTCGGCGGCACGTCGCTTCTCATCATCGTCGTGGTGACGATGGACTTCATGGCGCAGGTGCAGGCCTACATCATGACGCACCAATACGAGAGCCTGCTGCGCAAGGCGAACTTCAAGGGCGGAATGCCAGTCCGCTGACGATGGCCAAGGAAGACGTCATCGAAATGCAGGGAGAGGTCGTGGAGAACTTGCCCAACGCGACCTTCAAGGTAAAGCTGGAAAACGGGCATGTGATTCACGCCTTCATCTCCGGAAAGATGCGCATGAACTACATCCGCATCCTGCCCGGGGACAAGGTGACGGTGCAGATGACGCCCTATGACCTCACGAAGGGTCGCATCACCTTCAGGGCGAAATGAGCGGGGCAACGGAAGGAGTCGGGCGATGAAAGTGATGGCTTCGGTGAAGAAGATCTGCCGCAAGTGCAAGATCGTGCGGCGCAAGGGCGTGGTGCGCGTGATTTGCGCCGATCCGCGTCACAAGCAGCGCCAAGGCTAGTTGCTAAGGCCTTGTTAAAACGGATATAATTTCAGGTTCCCCAAAGGCACGCGCATGGCACGCATAGCAGGCATCAACATCCCGAACCATCAGCACGCGGACATCGCCCTCACGGCGATCTACGGCATCGGCCGCGCTCGCGCGCAGGCGATCTGCGAGGCGGCCGGGGTGCAGCACACGCGCAAGATCAAGGACCTTACCGACGCCGAGCTCGAGCGCATCCGCGAGAGCGTCGGCCGCTTCACGGTCGAAGGCGACCTGCGCCGCGAGGTATCGATGTCCATCAAGCGCCTGATGGACCTCGGCTGCTACCGCGGCCAGCGCCACCGCAAGGGCCTGCCCGTGCGCGGGCAGCGCACGCGCACGAACGCGCGCACCCGCAAGGGGCCGCGCAAGGCGGCGGTGAAGCTGAACACGCCAGCCGGCAAGATGGGCTAAAGGGAGAAAGCACAGGACATGGCCAGCCGAAACACGCCGACCCGCCAGGAGCTGCAGCAGACTGCTTCCGCGCGCGCGCGCAAGAAGGTCAAGAAGAACGTCGCCGAGGGCATCGCCCACATCCACGCGTCGTTCAACAACACGATCATCACCATCACCGACCGCCAGGGCAACGCGCTCTCGTGGGCGACCTCCGGCAACGCCGGCTTCAAGGGCTCGCGCAAGTCGACGCCGTTCGCGACCCAGGTGGCCGCCGAGCGCGCCGGCCGCGCGGCGCAGGAATGCGGCGTGAAGAACATCGAAGTGCGCATCAAGGGTCCCGGCCCCGGCCGCGAGTCCGCGGTGCGCGCGCTCAACGCCATCGGCCTCAAGATCGGCAGCATCGCCGACGTGACGCCGATTCCGCACAACGGATGCCGGCCGCCGAAGCGGCGCCGCGTCTAGGGAGATACCGAGAATGGCCAGAAACCTCGACGCCAAGTGCCGCCAGTGCCGCCGGGAAGGCGAGAAGCTCTTCCTGAAGGGCGAGAAGTGCTTTACCGACAAGTGCGCCGTCGAGCGCCGCGCGTACGCGCCCGGCCAGCACGGCCAGAAGAGCGGCGCGCGCCTCTCCGACTACGGCAAGCAGCTGCGCGAGAAGCAGAAGATGCGGCGCATCTACGGCATCCTCGAGCGCCAGTTCCGCAAGACCTACGCCGAGGCGTCCCGCTCCAAGGGCGTGACCGGCGAGCGCCTGCTCCAGCTCCTGGAGTCGCGCCTCGACACGGTCGCCTACCGCATGGGCTTCGGGGCCTCTCGCACGGAAGCTCGCCAGGTGGTGCGCCACAACGGCATCCTCGTCAACGGCAAGCGCGTCAACATCCCGTCGTACCAAGTGCGCCCGGGCGACGTGGTCGAAGTGGCCGGCAAGGCGAAGGAGCAGCTGCGCATCAAGGCCGCCTCCGAGGCGGCGGAATCGCGCGGCCTGCCGGAGTGGCTCGAGGTCGATACCAAGGGCCTGAAGGGCACCTTCAAGGCCAACCCCGCGCGCGCGGACCTGCCCTCGACGATCAACGAAAGCCTGATCATCGAACTGTATTCGAAGTAAGGCGCACCGGCGTATTAGCGAAGCAAGCAGCAGCACTCAGGACACAGGACACCTATGGCCCAGTCGGGATTCTTGAAGCCTCGTATTGTTGACGTGCAGAACCTGTCGGCGAACCACGCTCGCGTGACGATGGAGCCGTTCGAGCGCGGCTACGGCCACACGCTCGGCAACGCCCTGCGGCGCGTGCTGCTTTCCTCCATGCCCGGCTACGCGCCGACGGAGGTGCAGATCGCCGGCGTGGTGCACGAGTATTCGACGCTCGACGGCGTCCGCGAGGATGTCGTGGACATCCTTCTCAACCTCAAGGGCGTCGTGTTCCG
>JBLNDP010000057.1:0-3562 GCA_050261755.1 Clostridia bacterium | reverse complement strand
CTCGATGCCGAGCCGGTCGGCGAGCCGCGCCTGCGCCTCCACCCAGTCTTCCACCGTCACGACGGGAAAGTCCGCGCCCCACGGCTTGCCGGTCGCCGGGTTCACGGTTGCCGGTCCGGTCGAGCCGAAGCAGCTGCCGAGGTAGTTGGAGCCGACGACGAAGAAGCGGCGCGTGTCGAGCGGCTTGCCCGGCCCTACGAGGTTGTCCCACCAGCCGACGTTTTCCTTTTCATTCTCGTAAAAGCCAGCAACATGGTGGGACGCGTTCAGGGCATGGCAGACGAGGACGGCGTTCGAGCGCGCGGCATTCAGGGTGCCGTAGGTCTCGTACGCGATCTCGTAGGACGGGAGGGTAGCTCCGCCGCGGAGCTTGAGCGGCTGGTCGAAATGCGCCTTCTGCGCCGCAACGGCGCCGACCGAGCCAGGATCCTGAGGGGCGTTCATCTCTTTAGCGGTATTTGTTAGGCGCCCGCAAGCTGATCTCAAATCGGCGCGCGCGGGATTATAGCGTCAGTCGGCGGCGACAGCCGCCTTGGCGGCGATGAGCTCCTCGATGCGCTGCTCAGACAAGCCCGCCTCGCGCAATACCTCGCGCGTGTGCTCGCCCAGGCGCGGTGCGTGGCGCCGGTAGCCGGGCTGCGACTCCGACCATTCGGATGGCACGCCGATGGAGCGCAGGCGCCCCTCCGTCGGATGCTCGACGTCCTTGAAGAAGCCGGTGGCGGCCAGGTGCGGGTCGGCGACGATGTCGTCGAGGCTGTTCATGCGCTGCACCGGGATGTCGGCGCGCTCGAGGCCGGCCAGCCACTCGTCGGTCGTGCGGGTCTTCATCTCCTCGGCGACGAAGCCGTAGACGCGATCGTAGTTCTTGCTGCGTGCCTCGTAGGTGGCGAACTCGGGCTTGGCAAGCATCTCCTGGCGGCCGATGAGATCGAAGAAGGCCTTCCACTGCTTGTCGTTGTAGATGAGCGCGCAGACGTAGCCGTCCTTCGTCTGGTAAGGCCGGCGATCGGGGCTCAGCATGCGCGCGTAGCCCGGCTCGCCGAGCTTGGGCTCGAAGGTGTAGCCCCCGAGATGCTCGCCGAGGACCATCGGCAGCAGGTGCTCGAACATCGGCACGTCCACGCGCTGGCCCTTGCCGCTCTTCTCGCGGAAGTACAGCGCCGCGCTCACCGCGCTCGCCACCTGCTGGCCGACCGCCCGGTCGGCGATGATGATCGGCGCGTAGCGCGGCGTGTCGGCGCCCTGCCTCTTGAGCAGCCACGGGATGCCGGCCGCGCCTTGGATGAGATCGTCATAGGCCGCCTTGGCGGCGTACGGCCCGCGCTGGCTGTAGCCGAAGCATCCGACGTAGATGATTTTGGGGTTTACCTTGCTTATTTCCTCATAGGAGAGCCTAAGCCGCGCCATGGCCTGGGGCCGGATGTTGTAGACCATCACGTCGGCGCGCTTCGCCAGGGCGAGGCAGGCTTCGCGGCCGCCGTCGCTCTTCAGGTTGAGCACGACGGAGCGCTTGTTGCGGTTGGCGTTCAGGAAGATGTGCCCCATGCCGGCGTGGCGGAAGGGCCAGACCCAGCGCATGTTGTCGCCTTCCGGCGATTCCACCTTCACCACTTCGGCGCCGAAGTCGCCGAGGATCTGCGTGGCATACGGCCCCATCACTACGCTGGTGAGGTCGAGGACGCGGACTCCCGCGAGCGGTCCGGGCATGAGGCGGCTTCTCCTTCTATTCCGGCTGGATGCCGGCGAGCTTGGCGAGGCGCGCCCAGTGCGCGATCTCGAGCTCGATGAACTTGCCGAGCTCCGCCGGCTTCATCGGGGCGACGTCGCAGCCGATGGCCGCGTACTTCTCCTTCACGTCGGGCTTGGCGAGCGCCTTGGCGGTCGCCTCATGGAGCCGGTCCACCACCGCGGCCGGCGTGTTGGCCGGCGCCATGAGCGCGAACCAGGCGATGATCTCGTAGCCCGGCAGCTCCTCAGCGATGGCCGGGACGCCGGGAGCCAAGGGCGTTCTCGATCTGGAAGTAAGACCCAAGCCCCGCAGCTTGCCGCCCTTGGCCTGCGCGAGCGCATTGCCCAGGTCGACGAACGTGAAGGCGAGCGAGCCGCCCATGGTGTCGGTGATCGTCTGCGGAATGCCCTTGTAGGGCACCTCCACCACGTCGAGCTTGCCCATCTGCTTGAGCATCGCCACGGAAACTTGGGAGCCGGAAGAGCCGTAGCCGGCGGAAAGCTTCCCGGGCTGCTTCCTCACGGAATCGAGGAACTCCCTCAGGTTCTTCGCCGGGTATTCGGGCTTCACCATGAGCATGAACGAGGTCGTCGCGAGGCGAGCGACCGGCGAAAAATCGCGCACCGGGTCGTAGGAAAGCTTCTTGAAGAGGCTCACGTTCGCCGCCTGCGGGGTATTCGTGGTCACGAGCAGCGTGTAGCCGTCGGGCGCCGCCTTCGCCACCTCCGCCGCGGCGATCGAGCCCTGCGCGCCGGCCTTGTTCTCCACCACGAAAGGCTGGCCCAGCGCCGCCTGCAGCTCCGCGCCGATCACGCGGCCGACCTGGTCGGTGGCGCTGCCGGCCGGGAATGGCACGAGCAGCTTGACCGGCCGGGAGGGATAGCCCTGCGCATGAACTACCGTGGAGGCGAGGAGCAGCGCCAGGGGGAGGAGTTTCTTCATGAAAGCCTCTAGGCGTTGAGTTGGTCGAGGAGCTCGCGCGTCTTGCCCGGATCTGCGGCGCGCAGCACGCGCTGCGCGAGCGCCTGCACCTCGGCGAGGTTCGTCTTCAGGATGCGGTCCTTGATGGCGAGGAGCTGCGACGGGTGCATCGAGAAATTGCGCAGGCCCAGGCCGAGCAGCAGGCGCGTGAGCTGCAGGTCGCCCGCCATCTCGCCGCACACCGCCACCGGCATGCCGCCGCGCGTGGCCGTCTGGATCGTCCCGGCGACGAGCGCGAGCACGGCAGGGTGCAGCGGATCGTACAGGTGCGCCACCTGGTCGTCGGTGCGGTCGATCGCCAGCGTGTACTGGATGAGGTCGTTGGTGCCGATCGACAGGAAATTCAGCCGCTTCATGAAGATCGGCAAGGCGAGTGCCGCCGCGGGAATCTCGATCATGCCGCCGATCTCGACGCCCGGGTCGTAGGGCTGCCCGCGCTCCTCGAGCTGCTGCTTCGCCTGCCGGATGAGCGCCAGGGTCTGCTCGACCTCGTGCACGTGCGCGACCATGGGCAGGAGGATGCGCACGCGCCCGTAGTGCGAGGCGCGCAGGATGGCGCGCAGCTGCGTGAGGAAGATGTGCGGCTCCGACAGGCAATAGCGGATGGCGCGCAGGCCCATGGCCGGGTTGGGCTTCGTGTGGCCGGCCTCGCCCGCCATGGCCTTGTCCGCGCCAATGTCGAGGGTGCGCAGCACGACGGGGAGACCTTGCATCGCCTCGGCCACCTGTCGATACGCGGCGAACTGCTCTTCTTCGCCCGGGAGGTCGTCGCGATTGAGGAACAGGAACTCGGTGCGGAAGAGGCCGACGCCCTGCGCGCCGGCCTCCACCACCTGCGCCATGTCCTCG
>JBLNDP010000056.1:0-4169 GCA_050261755.1 Clostridia bacterium | reverse complement strand
TGCAGCAGCTTCTGGATGATGTTCTCGACGTCCTCGCCGACGTATCCGGCTTCCGTGAGCGTGGTGGCGTCGGCAATGACGAACGGGACGTTCAGCAAGCGCGCCAGGGTCTGGGCGAGGAGCGTCTTGCCCGAGCCGGTGGGCCCGATGAGAAGGATGTTCGACTTCGCGAGCTCCACCTCGTCGTTCTTCGACAGGTGCTTGAGGCGCTTGTAGTGGTTGTATACGGCGACCGAGAGGATCTTCTTCGCCTGGTCCTGGCCGATGACGTACTGGTCGAGGATGTTGCGGATCTCGCGCGGCGTCGGCAGGTCGGACTTCGCGCCCTTGCCGCCCTTATCGGAAGCCGTTTCCTCGCGGATGATGTCGTTGCAGAGCTCGATGCACTCGTCGCAGATGAAGACCGACGGGCCTGCGATCAGCTTCCTGACCTCGTGCTGGGACTTGCCGCAGAACGAGCAGTAGAGGAGCTTTTCGCCTGAAGAACTCTTTTCCGACATGGACTTACGTATTCTCCCTGGACACTAGAACTTTGTCCGCGATGCCGTACTTTACCGCTTCTTCGGCGCCCATGAAAAAGTCGCGCTCGGTGTCCCGGGCGATGGTCTCGATCGGCTTGCCGGTGTGCTTGGCGAGGAGCTCGTTCAGCCGCCCGCGGAGGTACAGGATTTCCTTCGCGTGGATCTCGATGTCGGTCGCCTGGCCCTGGAACCCGCCCATGGGCTGGTGGATCATCACGCGCGAATTCGGCAGGCAATAGCGCTTGTCCTTGTCGCCGGAGGCGAGCAGGAACGCGCCCATGCTGGCAGCCTGGCCCACGCACAGGGTGGACACGTCCGGCTTGATGAACTGCATCGTGTCGTAGATGGCGAGGCCGGCCGACACCGAGCCGCCGGGCGAGTTGATATAGAAGTAGATGTCCTTGTCGGGATTCTCCGACTCCAGGAACAGCAGCTGCGCCACGATCAGGTTGGCGGTGACCTCGGTCACCGGCCCGACCAGGAACACCACCCGCTCCTTGAGCAGCCGCGAATAGATGTCGTAGGCGCGTTCGCCGCGCCCCGACTGCTCGATGACCATCGGAATCAAGCCGAGGCCTTGTGCCTCTTGGAGATTCTTTTCCCAGTTCATGAATTCATCAGCTCGTCGAAGGGAATCGGCTTGTCGACGACCTTGGCCTTCGACAAGACCCATTTGACTACGTTGGCTTCCAGCGCGAGACCTTCCATTTCAGACAACCGTTGCGGTTGCATATAGAACCATTTTACTACCTCGGCCGGGTTCTCATACGTCTGCGCCTCCTGCTCGACGAGCGCGCGGACTTCCGCCGGCTTCGGTTGCAAATTTTCCACGCGCGCAAGCTCAGCAATCAGGAGGCCCAGCGCCACGCGCCGCTTGGCGCTCTCCTCGAACATCTTCGGCTCGAGGCGGATCTGCTCGGGCTTGATGCCGCGGCCCTGCAGGTCGGCGGCGGCGCGCTGCAGCAATTCGTGCTGCTCGATCTCGAGCAGCGACTTCGGCAGCTCGATCGGCGTGCTGTCTTGCAGCGCCTGCAGCGCCTGCGCCTTCACACGCGCGTCGACGCGTTTCTTCACCTCACGCTCGACGTTCGCCTTCACCTCGCTGCGCATCTTCGCCACGTCGCCGTCGGCGACGCCGAGCGTCTTCGCGAATTCCGCGTCCAGCGCGGGCAGCTCGGGCTGCTCGACTCTCTTGACGTCCACCTCGAAGACCGCTTCCTTGCCGGCGACGTCCTTGCCGTGATAGTCGTCCGGGAACTTGAGCGGGAAGCTCTTCTTCTCGCCCGCCGAGACGCCGCGCGCGGCCGCCTCGAACTCCGGCAGCATCTGGCCCTGCCCGAGGATGAAGGCGAAGTCCTTGCCGGAGCCGCCCTCGAATGCCTCGCCGCCGATCGTTCCCGCGAAATCGAGCGTGACGCGGTCGCCGTCCTGCGCCGCGCGCGAGGCCGGGACGAACTTCGTGCGCTGCTTGCGGAGGATCTCGATCGTCTTGTCGACCTCGGCGTCGGCCACTTCGACCGCCGGCCGCTCCACCGTGGTCGCGCCCAGATCCCCGATCTTCACCTCGGGGTAGATCTCGAAGGTGGCGCTGAATTCGAGCGATTGCTTGTTCTCGTTCTCCTTCGGCTCGATGCGCGGGTACCCCGCGACGCGGAGCTTCGCCTCGTTCACGACTTGCGTGAACGCCTTCTGCACGGCGTCGCTCAGCACTTCCGAGCGCACCTGCTGGCCGTAAGTCTTCTCCACGAGCTTCATCGGCACCTTGCCGGGCCGGAAGCCGGGCATGCGCACGTCGCGCGCGAGCTTCTTGAGGCGCTCGCCGACCTGCTCATCGATGTCCTTCATCTCGACGCGCATCGATACGCGCCGCTCCAGTGCTCCCAGGGTTTCCACGTTGGCTGCCATTCTTTCTTCTCTAGTCCTCGAACAAGTGCGAGCTTGGTGCGAGCGAAGGGACTCGAACCCCTACGGTTGCCCGGTGGAACCTAAATCCACTGCGTCTACCAATTCCGCCACGCTCGCGCGAAATATCCGGAAAAAACAACGTATTATACCGCCGCTGCGCCGCCCCACCGCGAGCCACCGTGCCGGTCGAACACTACGAAAATTTCCCGGTCGCTTCCCTGCTCCTTCCTGCCCGGCTGCGCCGGCCGGTGGAAGTCATCTATGCCTTCGCACGCACGGCGGATGACTTCGCCGACGAAGGCGACGACCCGCCCGAGATACGCCTCGCAAAATTAAGCGTCTACCGGGCGCACCTTGTAACAATTGCAGCGGGCGAGACGCCGCAGCATCCGCTCTTCGCCGAGCTCGCCGCGGTCGTGCGCGAGCACGGCCTTCCGCTCCAGCTTTTCAGCGACCTGCTGGATGCCTTCACGCAGGACGTCACCAAGAAACGCTACGCCAGCTACGCGGAAGTCCTGGACTATTGCCGCCGCTCGGCCAACCCGGTCGGGCGACTGCTGCTGCATCTTTTCAAACATACGACTGAGCCAGCGCTGCGCGCCTCGGATGCCATCTGCTCCGCCCTGCAACTCATCAATTTCTGGCAGGACGTCGGTGTCGACTTCACCCACGACGATCGCATCTACCTGCCGCAGGACGAAATGGCACGCTTCGGCGTCGGCCAGCTGCACCTGCTCGAGAAGACCTGCGACGAGGGCTGGCGTGCTCTGATGGATTTTCAGATCACGAGGACGAGGGCACTGATGCTCTCCGGGGCCCCGCTCGGCAAGGACCTGCCCGGCCGCGTCGGCCTCGAGATCCGCGCCACGGTCCAGGGAGGGCTGCGCATCCTCGAGAAGATCGAAGCCGCCGGCTACGACATCTTCCGGCGCCGTCCCACCCTGAATCTTCTCGACTGGCCCGTCCTTCTCTCTCGCGCGCTATGACGCCCGACGAGTATTGCCAGAAGAAGGCGGCGGCCAGCGGCTCAAGCTTCTACTACTCCTTCGTTTTCCTTCCCGACGAGCGCCGGCGCGCAATCACCGCGCTGTATGCGTTCTGCCGCGAGGTGGACGACGTGGTCGACGAGGCGCTCGAGCCGCAGGTCGCCGCCACCAAGCTCGCGTGGTGGCGCCAGGAGATCGGCAACCTGTACGCCGGCTCGCCGCAGCATCCGGTCACGCGCGCCCTTTTGCCCCACGTCAAGACCTTCTCCCTGGAAAAGCAGAACCTGCTCCTGATCATCGAGGGCATGGAGATGGACCTCACGCAGACGCGTTATCTCGACTGGGCCGGCCTGGAGCGCTACTGCTACCGCGTCGCCGGCGTCGTCGGGCTGCTGGCGGCCTCGATCTTCGGATACCGGAATCCGCGCACGCTCGACTACGCGAAGAGCCTGGGGCTCGCCTTCCAGCTCACGAACATCATCCGCGACGTCGGCGAGGACGCGCGCAAGAACCGCATCTACCTGCCGATGGAGGACCTGAAGCGCTTCGCCGTCCCCGCCGCGGACCTCCTGGGGGGCAAGGAGTCGCCCACCTTCCAGGAGCTGATGAAATACGAAACGGAGCGCGCGCGAAGCCTCTACGCGCAAGCCTTTGCGGCGCTGCCCGACGAGGACCGGCGGGCGCAGCGCGCCGGCCTCATCATGGCGGCGATCTACCGCACCCTGCTCGACGAGATCGAAGCCGGCGGCTTCCGCGT
>JBLNDP010000055.1:0-8834 GCA_050261755.1 Clostridia bacterium | reverse complement strand
ATGCTCGACGAGATCGTCTGCCACAAGCTGTCCATCCTCGCGCGGGCGGCCGACCTTGCCGCGTGGCGCAAGATCGTCGATGCGCAGGAGCACCCGCAGCACGAGGTGGACATCGCCTTCGTCGGCAAGTACATCGACCTGCAGGACTCGTACAAGTCGCTCAACGAGGCGCTGCGCCACGCCGGCATCCAGACGCGCTCCAAGATCAACATCCACTACCTCGACTCCGAGGAGATCGAGAAGAACGGCACCGCCGGGCTGGAGAAGATGGACGCCATCCTCGTCCCGGGGGGCTTCGGCAAGCGCGGCACCGAGGGAAAGATGCGCGCCATCCGCTTCGCGCGCGAGAGCGGCGTGCCGTACCTCGGCATCTGCCTGGGCATGCAGCTCGCCACCATCGAGTTCGCCCGCAACGTCTGCGGCCTCTCGGGCGCCAACAGCACCGAGTTCGACGCGGAGACGCCGCACCCGGTGGTCGCACTGATCACGGAGTGGCTGGACCGCACCGGCCAGATCGAGAAGCGCACGGACAAGTCGGATTTGGGCGGCACCATGCGCCTGGGCGCGCAGAAGTGCCCGGTGGAGCCCGACACGCTGGCCTTCGCCATCTACGGCAAGGACGTCAACGAAAGGCACCGCCACCGCTACGAGGTCAACAACATCTACGTGCCGCAGCTCGAGGCGAAGGGCTACAAGGTTTCCGCGCGCACGCCCAGCGAGAACCTGCCCGAGATGATGGAGCTGCCCGGCCATCCGTTCTTCGTCGGCGTGCAGTTCCACCCCGAGTTCACCTCCACGCCGCGCGCCGGCCATCCGCTCTTCAAGGCTTATGTCCAGGCCGCGCTCAAGTACCGCGCGAACTCGAAGCGGCCGGGCGGATCACTTTCGGTCGTCGCGGCGTGAAGCTGTGCGGGTTTGAAGCCGGCTTGGACAAGCCGTTGTTCCTCATTGCCGGCCCGGACACGCTGGAGAGCGAGCAGCTGTGCCTCGACGTCGCCGGGAAGCTGAAGGAGTGCACCGCGAAGCTGAAGATGCCGTACATCTTCAAGGGCTCCTTCGACAAGGCGAACCGGACTTCCGGAAGCAGCTATCGCGGTCCGGGGATGGAAGAAGGGTTGAAAATCCTTTCAAAGATAAAGAAACAGGTCGGCGTTCCGGTCCTGACCGATGTGCACGAGGACACGCCGATCGAAGAAGTCGCCGCCGTGGTCGACGTGATCCAGACGCCCGCGTTCCTGTGCCGGCAGACGAACTTCATCCGCAAGGCGGCGAAGCAGGGCAAGCCCGTGAACATCAAGAAGGGCCAGTTCCTCTCGCCCTGGGAAATGTCCAAGGTGGTGGAGAAGGCCAAGAGCACCGGCAACCAGCAGATCCTGGTCTGCGAGCGTGGCTTCAGCTTCGGCTACAACAACCTGGTGGTCGACATGCGCGGCCTCGCGGTCATGCGCGAGACCGGCTGCCCCGTGGTGTTCGACGCCACGCATTCCGTGCAGCTTCCGGGCGGGCAGGGGACCTCGAGCGGCGGCCAGCGCGAGCACATTTCCGTGCTGGCCCGCGCGGCCGTGGCGGCCGGCATTTCCGGCGTCTTCATGGAGACGCACCCGAAGCCCGACGAGGCGCTGTGCGACGGGCCGAACTCGTGGCCCCTGCACCTGATGCCCGAGCTTCTGGAAGTTCTTGTTCAATTGGATTCCACAGTGAAAAAGCGTGATTGGGCGGAAAACAAGGTGAAAAGCGCATGAGCTCCATCGTCGACGTCGTAGCGAGGGAAATCCTCGACTCCCGCGGCAACCCCACCGTCGAGGCGGACGTGCTGCTCGAATCCGGCGTCATGGGCCGCGCCGCGGTGCCGTCGGGCGCCTCCACCGGCAGCCGCGAGGCGATCGAGCTTCGCGACGGCGACGCGAAGCGCTACGGGGGCAAGGGCGTCCTGAAGGCCGTCGAGAACGTGAACACGGAGGTCTCCGAGGCGATCGTCGGCCTGGACGCCTCCGAGCAGGCCTTCATTGACAAGACGCTGCTCGAGCTGGACGGGACCGAAAACAAGTCGCGCCTCGGCGCGAACGGCATGCTCGCCGTGTCGATGGCGGTCGCCCGCGCCGCGGCCGAGGAATCCGGACTGCCGCTCTACCGCTACTTCGGCGGCTCGGGCGCCATGCGCATGCCCGTGCCGATGATGAACGTGGTGAACGGCGGCGCGCACGCCAACAACCGGCTGGACATGCAGGAGTTCATGGTCGTGCCAGTGGGCTTCGGCTCGTTCCGCGAGGCCCTGCGCTGCGGCGCCGAGATTTTCCACAAACTGAAATCCGTCATCGATGCCAGAGGCATGTCGACGGCGGTGGGCGACGAAGGCGGCTTCGCGCCCGCAGATCTCGAGACGCACGCCGCGGCGATCGACCTCATCGTCGAGGCCATCGGCAAGGCCGGCTACAAGGCGGGCGACGACGTCCTGATCGCGCTCGACTGCGCGGCGTCGGAATTCTTCAAGGACGGCCGCTACGTCCTGGAGTCGGAGGGAAGGGCCTTGGACTCTTCGGAATTTGTGGGTTATTTGGAAAACCTGGCAAAGCAATATCCGATCTGCTCCATTGAAGACGGCATGGCCGAGAACGACTGGGAGGGCTGGAAGCTCCTCACCGAGCGGCTCGGCCGCAGGCTGCAGCTGGTCGGCGACGACGTCTTCGTCACCAACCCGAAGATCTTCCGGGAAGGCATCCGCCAGGGTGTTGCCAACGCGATCCTCGTGAAGGTGAACCAGATCGGCACCCTCACGGAGACTTTCGCCGCGATCGAGCTCGCCAAGCGCTCGGGCTACGGCACGGTCATCTCGCACCGCTCCGGCGAGACCGAGGACACGACCATCGCCGACATCGCCGTGGGCACCAACGCCCTGCAGATCAAGACCGGGTCGCTCTCGCGCTCCGACCGCATGGCCAAGTACAACCAGCTCCTGCGCATCGAGGAAGACCTCGGCGACTCCGTCAGCTACCCCGGCCGGGAGGCGTTCAAGGCCCTGGGATGAAGATCCTCGCCGGCATCCTGGCCGCCCTCATCGTGCTCATCCAGTACCCGCTCTGGCTGGGCAAGGGGGGGTGGCTGCGCGCCTGGCACATCGAGCAGGACGTGGGCCGGGAGAAGCAGAAAAACGCCGGGCTGGAGGTGCGCAACGCCGGCCTGGCGGCCGAGGTCCGCGACCTCAAGCAGGGGACGGACGCGATCGAGGAGCGCGCGCGATACGAGCTTGGTATGGTGCGGAAGGACGAAGTATTCTTCCAGGTCGAGGAGGCCAAGCGCCATGAAGCTATCCCAGGCTCAGCTGCAGCAGTTCGACC
This sequence comes from Clostridia bacterium, assembly GCA_050261755.1. Classification (GTDB taxonomy): domain Bacteria; phylum Pseudomonadota; class Gammaproteobacteria; order Burkholderiales; family SG8-39; genus SCGC-AG-212-J23. Next base: position 5,499 of record JBLNDP010000055.1, on the reverse strand, counting down.
GTGACGGCTATCTCTTCTTTCCGTCGCTCTTCACCCCCGCCGAAGTCAAGGTCCTGACCGACGAGGTGCCTGCGCTGTACGCGCAGCGCCGGCCGGAGAACGTGCGGGAGAAGACCGGCGACGTGGTGCGCACGAACTTCGCCGCGCACATGTACAGCTACCCCTTCGCCAAGCTCGCCCGCCATCCGCGCATGGTGCAGCCGATCGTCCAGCTCTTCGGCGAGGACGTGTACATGCACCAGTTCAAGATCAACGGCAAGCAGGCTTTCGACGGCGACGTCTGGCAGTGGCACCAGGACTACGGCACCTGGCTGAACGACGACCAGATGCCCGAGGCGCGCGCGATGAACGTGGCCATCTTCCTCGACGAGGTGAACGAGTTCAACGGCCCGCTCATGTTCATCCCGGGCAGCCACAAGCAGGGCGTGCTGGAGGCGCAGCACGACCTGAGCACCACCAGCTATCCGCTCTGGGTCATCTCGAACGACAACATCAGGAAGATGGTGGACAAGGGCGGCATCGTCGCGCCGAAGGGGCCCGCCGGCTCGATGATCCTCTTCCACGGCTGCCTTGTGCACGCGTCGACCTCGAACCTCTCGCCGTGGAACCGCGTCAGCGTGTACCTTTCGCTCTGCGCCGTCTCGAACCACATCCGGCGCTTCAAGCGTCCCGGCTACATCGCGCACCGCGACTTCGCGCCGATCCAGACGCTGCCGGACGATTGCCTGCTGAAGGACTACGACGTGCCGCTGCCGTGGAAGAACGGCACGCCGGCCGAGGAGCTCACCGGAAACCTGAAGGCGGCATGAAATGAATTTGTTTTCCAAGCTGAAGGAAAGGGAAGCAGCGAAGAAGCCGCTGCGGCTCGGGCTCATCGGCGCCGGCAAGTTCGCCGCCATGTACCTCGCGCAGGTGCCGAAGACGCCGGGGATCCGGCTCGTCGGCATCGCCGACCTGGCGCCCGACAACGCCCGCGCAAACCTCGCTCGCGTCGGATGGTCGCCAGAGCTGATCCAGCGCACGCCGATCTCTGAAGACTGGCGGAAGCTGGTCGCGAGCCCCGAAGTCGACATCGTCATTGAAGCGACGGGCAATCCGCCCGCCGCGGTGGAGCACGCGCTCGAGGCTTTCCGCAACGGCAAGCACGTGGTGATGGTCACGGTGGAGGCCGACGCCTTCTGCGGCCCCATGCTCGCCCGCAAGGCGTCCGAAGCGGGCGTGGTGTACAGCCTCGCCTATGGCGACCAACCGGCGCTCATCTGCGACCTGGTCGACTGGGCCCGCACGGCCGGCTTCCCGGTCGTGGCCGCAGGGCGCGGGCACAAATGGCTGCCGCAGTTCGCGCAATCCACGCCGGAAACCGTCTGGGGCCACTACGGGCTCACGCCGGAGCAGGCGCGGATCGGCGGCCTGAATCCGAAGATGTTCAATTCGTTCCTGGACGGCTCGAAGCCCGCCATTGAAACCAGCGCCGTGTGCAATGCCACCGGCCTCACGCCGGCGCCGGAAGGCCTCCTGTATCCGCCCGGCGCGATCGACGAGATTCCCGCGCTCATGCGTCCGCGGTCCGAAGGCGGCGTCCTGCACCACAAGGGCCAGGTCGAAGTGATCTCCTCGCTTCGGGCCGACGGCACGCCGATTCCCTACGACATCCGCTTCGGCGTCTTCGTGGTGTTCGAGGGCGAGACCGAATACATCCAGCGCTGCTTCTCCGAGTACGGCGTCAAGACGGATCCGTCCGGCCGATACGCGTGCCTCTACAAGCGCTGGCACCTGATCGGCCTCGAGGTCGGCATCTCCGTCGCTTCCGTCGGCCTGCGCGGCGAGGCCACGGGCGCCCCGACCGGCTGGCGCGCCGATGCCGTGGCCATCGCGAAGAAGGACCTCAAAGCCGGCGAACTCCTCGATGGAGAAGGTGGCTACACCGTGGTCGGGCGGCTCATGCCCGCCGCGGATTCGCTGGCGCAGGACTGCCTGCCGCTCGGGCTCGCGCACGGCTGGAAGATGCTGCGACCGGTCGCCGCGGGCCAGCCCGTGAAGTGGAGCGACGTCGCCGTCGACGCAGCCTCGAGCGCCGTCCGGTTGCGGCGCGAGATGGAAACGGTCCTTGGGTCGCAGCTGAAGACGGCCGCCTGACGGCGGCGTTCTGTTACCGGCGGCACGCCCCTTGCACGGGCCGGGCATGGCCTACGCCATCCGCCCCGAAGGCGCGCACCTCGTCGTGACGCTCACGGGGCTTCCCACGCTGGGCGAAGTCCACGCCATGTTCCAGGAAATCCGCCGGCAGGCGTCGCAGGGAATACCGCGAGCGCTGGTGGAGCTGCAGGTACAGGCCTGCCTCGGCGCCGTGGAGACCCTCGATGCAATCCAGGAACTGCCGCGGCTCGGCTTCCCGCAGGGCTACCGGATCGCGCTGCTGCCCACGGCCGCCTTCATGCATTCCTCGGCGGAGTTCGCCGAGACCGTGGCGCTCAACCGCGGGATCCCGGTACGGACTTTCGGCGAGCGCGGCGCGGCCGTGAGCTGGCTCGACGCCTAGCCGGCGCGCCGGCCCCCCGGGCAAGCGCGGCCTGGTATTTGTAGATCTCGGAGTGGTCGGCCGCGCGCGGCAGGGCGGCCTGCGCGCGCCGCCACATCGCGAGCGTCGTGCGCAAAAACGGCGCGTGGACGCCCGCCTCGGCGGCGAGCCGCCGGGCGATCGCCACGTCCTTCGCCATGAGCGCCAGCTTGAATCCCGACGCATAGGCGCGCGGCAGGATGTCGCGCGCGATCTTGACCGCCGTCGTGCTGTTGCGGCCGGTGGAGGCGTTGATGGCGGCGAGCATGGGCAGCGGATCGAGCCGGAAGGCGCGCGCGATAAGGAGCGCCTCGAATCCCGCCAGCGTGCCCACGGCGCCGAGGTAGTTGTTGAGCGCCTTGACCACGTCGCCCGCGCCGACCGGGCCGACATGGAAGATCTGCTTGCCCATCGCCGCCAGGAGCGGCCTGGCTCTCCTGAAGTTTTCCTTCGTTCCTCCCACCATGAACGTCAGCGACGCCGCGCGCGCGCCGACGACGGCGCCGGAAACGGGCGCATCTACAAGATCGATTTTCTTGGAGAGCCCCCTGATGTCCTCCGGATCGCTGGAGCTCGTGTCGACGACGAGCGCGTTCTTCGCGAGATGCGGCAGGGATGCAAGGACGACACGGCGCACGGCCTTGCCGTCGGGCAGCATGGTGACGAGGAAGTGCGCGCCGCTAGCCGCCTCGCGCAGCGACGCGCAGTTGCCTTTCGCCTTTATGTCATAAGTCTTGACGTCGAAGCCGGCCTTCGCGAGGTGGCCGGCCATCGGCCGGCCCATTACGCCCAGGCCGACGAACGCGACCGTCCTCACTTGCCGGCGAAGACTTCCTTCGCGCAGCGGAACGCGACCACGGCGGCCGGCACGCCGCAGTAGATCGCCACCTGGAGGAACACTTCCTTGATCTCGTCCTTCGTCAGGCCGTTGTTGAGCGCGCCGCGGATGTGCAGCTTGAGCTCGTGCTCCTTCCCGAGCGCGCAGAGCATGCCGAGGTTGAGGATCGAGCGCGTCTTGCGCGGCAGGCCCGGGCGGTTCCAGATGTCGTTCCAGCAGTAGGTGTTCAGCAGCTCGACGAAGTCCTTGCTGAAGTCGTCGACGCCGGCCATGGCCTTGTCGACGTACTCCGGCCCCAGCACCTCGCGGCGCGTCTTGAGCCCGTTGTCGTAGCGTTCCTGGTGCGGCTTCTTGTCCATTCTCAGCTCCTCGGTTTCATGCGGACGATCCACGGCTTGAACCCCGCAAGGAGGTCCGTAAGGAATTTGCGCGTCGTTTCGTCGGTGATCTTGCCCTGCGCGTCGATCTTCGCCTGCACGCCGCCGATGAAGACCTCGGGTTTCGGCAGGATGTGGCACCAGAGCTGGCCGAGGATCTTGCGCAGGTCGTACTGGACGCGCGCGCCGCCCATCGGACCCTGGGACGCGGAGAAGATCGCGGCCGGCTTGTCCTGCCACGGCTGCTTCGGCAGCTTGGAGACCCAGTCGATCGCGTTCTTGAGGACGGGCGGCACGGAGAAGTTGTACTCGGGGCTCGCGATCAGCACGCCATCCGCCGCGCGCAGCTCCGCCTCGAAGCGGCGCACCGGCGCCGGGATGCCGGCATCGAACACGTCCTGGTTGTACATCGGCAGGTCGCCGATCTCGCAGAGGGTGAGCTTCATGCCTTCGGGCATGAGGTCCGCGCAGGCCCTCAGCGCCGCCGTATTGAAGGACGCTTTGCGCAGGCTGCCGCTGATGCCGAGGATCTGGAGATCGGCCATCGATCGCTCCGTTTTTGGAAGACGCGCAGTTTAAGGCAATTGCAAGGAGCGCGGCATACGCCTTGCTGCCTTCAGGTTCCCACTCAACCGACCCTCTGGAGGGGCCATGAAGACCACTCTCGCCACCGCAGCCGCCTTGGCGCTGCTCGCTACTGCCGCACAGGCGCAGACCTCGAGCTCGAGCACCACAGACCCGAACGGCCCGGGCCAATCCGTGCGCTGCGACACGATGACGGGCGCCGATCGCGAGCAATGCCTGCGCGACGAGAACATGAAGACGCAGGGCGCGCCCGCGGATTCATCGAGCCCTTCGGCAGGATCCGATTCGGGCGCGTCGACGGGAGCCGACTCGAGCGCGGCGCCGAGCGCGCCCGCCACGGACTCGGGCTCGTCCGGCTCGAGCACTCCGGCCAGTGGCGACGCTTCATCGCCATCGACCGAAAAGGCGCCGCAGGACAGCTCCAGCAGCGGCCTGCCGGCCAGCAAGTCGGACTAGCTCAGCCCGTGTAGGCGGGCGGCGGCTGGCTGAGGAAGCCGTCCAGCAGGTGGTACACGAGCGCCCAGTTCTTCGACAGGGTGCTCGTGTGCCCGACGCCCGGCATGGACGCCAGCTGCTTGTCCGCGTTGGGCAAACGAGCGAAGAAATCCGCCAGCTCGTCTTCCGACGCTACGCCACCGTGCTCGCCCCGCATTAACAGCGTCGGTGCGCTGATCCGTCCCGCGTCGAGCACGCCCAGGCTCGTATCCGCGGGAGCGCCCGACGGTGCTGAAGCGTCGGCGGCAAGCGCAGCCGTCGTGAACGCCTGAAGCACGGCCGGGTCGATCGCTTCGGGGTTGTCCTGGGCCAGCAGGCCGGTGACCATGTCGAGCGCAAGGCGGCGCACGCGATCCGGATGCCGCTGCGCGAAAAGGCCGGCGCGCAGGGCGCCCGCGCCGACGCCGTAGAGCAGGGGCCTTTGCCCCGTCACGCGCATGACCTGCTCGGAGGCCGAGGCGAGGTCTTCGGCGCCGTTCGAGACGCTTGCATCGATCGGACGGACCTTGTCCGAGCGCCCGAAGCACTCGCAGTCCACGCACCACGTGTCGTAGCCGAGCCGCGCGAACCAGTCCATGGTCGAGGCCTCCGGCCGTCCGGGGACCTGCAGGTCGAACACCGCTGTCGCCGGCGCGGCGCTGCCGTGC